>CATPCO010000095.1 GCA_955652925.1 uncultured Xanthobacteraceae bacterium
GGTCGCGTCCTTGAGACTGTGATTGTCGTGCTCGGCAAGAAGCAGCGTGGTCATATCGAGAGGACCATCAGATAAGCCCTACCTCGTTCTTGAGCTTATCAACAAGCTCGCTCACCGATTTCACCTTGATTCCGGCCTTGCGGCCAGAGGGCTCGGCGGTCTTGAGCACTTCGAGACGGGGTGAAAGATCAACGCCATAGGCCTCAGGTGTTTTTTCATCGATCGGCTTTTTCTTGGCCTTCATGATGTTCGGCAGACTTGCGTAACGCGGCTCGTTGAGACGCAGATCGGTTGTCACGATCGCGGGCGCCTTGAGCTTCACCGTCTGCATGCCGCCGTCGACCTCGCGCGTTACAAGAACACTATCGCCCTCGATCACGAGCTTTGACGCAAACGTTCCTTGTGGCCATCCGATAAGCGCCGCCAGCATCTGGCCGGTCTGGTTGCAGTCGTCGTCGATCGCCTGCTTGCCGAGAATGACGAGCCCGGGCTTCTCCTGCTCGACAATGGCTTTGAGGATTTTCGCGACCGCGAGCGGCTCCGGCATCCTGTCAGTCTTTACAAGAATGCCGCGGTCCGCGCCCATGGCCAGTCCGGTACGGATGGTTTCGGCTGCCTGCGCCGGCCCGATCGAGACGCAGACGATTTCGGTGGCTTGGCCCTTTTCCTTGAGGCGCAATGCCTCTTCGACGGCAATCTCGTCGAACGGATTCATCGACATCTTGACGTTTGCCAGCTCGACGCCGCTGCCGTCGCTCTTGACCCGAATTTTGACGTTGTAATCGACCACCCGTTTGACGGGTACCAGGACTTTCATGAGTTCGCTCTCGCGGGAGAAAGCCCGCCGCCGGCAAGGGGCGCAAATTACTGGTCCGCATGTTCCAGTGTCAACGGATGCCGTCAAACTGCCTGGGCGGTGAGGTCAGGTTAACGCGGCTGTTGGTACGGTTTTCGGCATAGCCCACCCAGAACGCCAGGACCGCGCGCTTGATGTCGATCCCTTGCAAGCAGCATCTGCGCTTGCCGATAGAGCGGCAGATGCCAAGCGTATTTGGCAACCAGGACATAGGCGACCATCGCTTCGGTCGGCAGTCCGCCCTTGATCAGTCGTTCGGGCGCCGGCGCCTGAACCTCCGCTTTTTCAAATTCGGGGATTGTGGCGCGCTCCTGCCCTTCAGTACGCTCACCGGCAGGAAATTACTTGATGCCCCGCCTGCGCGGGGCATGACAATCTCCCAAAGAGGTTCGGGGAGCGAATGCAGAGATTCAATCTGAAATCGCGCTGGCGGCTTTGGCGACTACGCCGGCAGGGGTCGTGTAGAGCCGATTGAGGAGCGCATCGATATCGCGGCCTGCCATCGGATCGATCTCCATCTTTTCGCGCGCTGCTTGCGCGCGAAATTCGCCATCCTGCATCGTATCATCGAATGCTTGCACGAGTGCGGCTTTGCGCTCCGCCGGAATGCCGGGCGGAGCAGCAAACGGCCGTCCCATCGCTTGCGGCGCGAAATGTAGATACAGGATCTGCTTGTGCTCGGGATCATCGACGATATCAAGCGCCAGCGGCACGTCGGCGAGCTCGGGATCCTTTTTCAACGCGGCTTGCAGCAAAAAATTCACGCTGCCGTCTCGCAACCAGTCCGGATGCGCAATCTTGAGCGTGCCCCAGGAGAGTCCGCAGATGCCGTCGACCTCGCCGCGCTCCATGGCAAGCGTGATGTCGTTCGTTCCCGGATAGCCGGAGACGAGCTTGATCTGCGCATGCAGCACATTCTTGTAGAGGCGCGCATAGATGTCGGAATCAGCGCCAAATGATTGCCCGCCCATCACCACGGGTTTGCTCAGCATGTCTTGCCATGTCCTGATTGCCGATTTGCCGCTGGTGAGACACAGGCTGGTGTCGCCGGACATGCTCCCGAGCCAGCTCAATTTGGCAGCATCGAAGCTCGCAGGCGGCGCGAGCAGGGGAAGGATGGGAATGCTGCGCGAGAAGGTCGCGATGACGCTGCCGTCCTTGGGTGCGACCGAATAAAGATAATTGGTGAGGCGCAGACCGCCGGCGCCGGGCATGTTCTGCACGATGACACCGGGTTGCCCTGGAATATGCCTGCCCAGAAAACGCGCAAGCATGCGCGCATAAAGATCGTAGCCCCCGCCGACGCTGTGTCCGACCAGCACGGTGAGCGTGCGGCCGGAATAGAAATCCGTGGCGCCGGCCGCACCCGCTTCCTGCGCCAGCGTCAGAACAAGAACGACTGCCGATGCAAGTTTGCAACCAATGCGCAGCGTGGTGAACATTGCCATGGGTATTCGAGGATGTAGCCCGCCACACGTGAAAAGTGCAACAATAGCCGAAAGTCTGCACACGTTTGGAAATGGAGACTCGATATGCGTCTCGATCAGTTGCCCAGAAGCGAGAATGTGGACGATCGGCGGGGCGGCACGGATTCCGGCGGTGGCGCTATCCGCATTCCCGGAGGCCGCGGCGGGATCGGCATCGGTACCCTCATCGTGCTTGCCCTGGTCGGATGGTTCCTCGGCATCGACCCGCGGCTGTTGATCGAGGGCACCGATATTTTGACCGGCGGCGACAGAACGCAGCAGCAGACGCCCGACACGCCGGACACGCGGGAGGCGCAAGGTCCCTCCGATCAGATGAAGGAATTCGTATCGGCTGTGCTCGGAAGCACGGAGGCGCAGTGGGGAAAAATTTTCAAGGCGGCGGGGCGGACGTATGAGCCGCCGACCCTGGTCATGTTTTCCGGCGCCACCCGTTCCGGCTGCGGATTCGCGCAATCAGCCATGGGGCCGTTCTACTGCCCCCTCGATCGCAAGGTCTATCTCGATACCTCCTTCTTTCGCGATCTCGAGCGCCGCTTTGCGGCATGCGACGCCGGCAGCAAGGCCTGCCAGTTCTCGCAGGCTTACGTGATCACCCATGAGGTCGGACATCACGTACAGAATCTGTTGGGGATACTGCCCCAGGTGCAACAAATGCAGCAGAGCATGGATAAGGCGGAGGCCAACCAGCTCCAGGTCCGGGTAGAACTGCAGGCCGACTGCCTTGCCGGGGTGTGGGCAAACCGGTCGCAGCAGGAATGGCAGTTCATTGAACCCGGCGACGTGGAAGCAGCGATGCAGACCGCGTCCGCCATCGGAGATGACAGGCTGCAGCGGCAGAGCCAGGGCTATGTCGTGCCCGATGCCTTTACCCACGGCTCTTCGGCGCAACGTACGCGCTGGTTCATGAACGGGCTCAAATCCGGCACCGTCGAGAGTTGCGACACATTCAACACCGCGCGCCTGTGATGATTGGTCATGCGCGGGCTCGACCCCATAGGCGCTAACTTAAGCCTCGCCACAAATCTCTCCGTCGTCATGCCCCGCTTTAAGCGGGGCACCCAGTAATCCCTGGACAGGGATTGAGGGTAAAGCCGTGCCAAATGCGACGTTCCGTGCTTACTGGATCGTCCGCATGCGCGGACGATGACGACCGAGAGGCTGATGATGCGTCTTAAGTTAGCGCCTATGGGGCTCGACCCGGGGCTCGACCCTGGGCTCGACCCGGCAATGGAGCAATGTAGCCTGGATTGAGCGCAGCGAAATCCAGGGCGGTCCCGCGTTTCGCTGCGCTCAACGCGGGCTACTTTATGTCGGGATAGAGTCCCGACGCTTTCACCACGGCCAAGCCTTCGGCGCGATCGGCATCGAGCTCCTGCGCGAATGCATCCGCCCAATTGAGCACGGGGTCGAGACCGCGGCTGATCATGTGCCTCTCCTGAAACTGCGCCTGAGAGGCAACCTCGATGACGGCGCGGTTGAGCTTCGCGATGATCGGCTTGGGGGTGGCGGCCGGCGCATAGATGCCGAAGAAGCTCGCCATCAGGTGCTGCGTGTAACCAATCTCCCTGAAGGTCGGGATGTCGGGAGCGAGCGGCGAGCGCTTATCGCCGTCGACCGCGAGCCCGATGATTTCTTCGTTACGGATGAATTGGATCAGATTGCCGATGCCGAAGATCGCGATCGCGGTTGTGCCCGTGAGCATGCTGTTGACGGCGTCTCCGCCGCCCTTGAACGGCACGCGCACAAAATCGGTGCCGTGCCTGCGGTTGAACTCCTCCATGAACGCGACCTTCGAGAGCGAGGGCGCCATGTAGCTCAACGACTTCGGCTTCGCTCTCGCCGCGCTAGCGAGCTCCTCGAACGATTTCGCGTGCAACGACGCGTTCACCGCAAAAACTTGCGTGAGGGTGAAAGCCTTGGTGATGGGTGCGAGACTCGCTTTGGGATCAAATCCCGCAATGGGCGAGATAACGGGATTGATGACCATGGCCTCGGCCGGAAGGATGCAGATGGTGTAGCCGTCGGGCGGCGCTTCGGCGCAGGCGCGCGCACCGATCGAGCCTGCCGCCCCCATGCGATCCTCGACCACGACGCTCTGCCCGAGCAGCGGGCCGAGCTCCTCGGCGAGCGCCCGCATCCAGATGTCGCTCAGCCCGCCGGGTCCTTGCGATGCGATCGCCCGGATCGGCCTTGCCGGGTAATCCGCTGCCGCGGCCGGCGCGGCGATCGCCAGCACGACCAGCAGCGCGAGAGAACGCGAGGGGACGCGCACAGTCGCCGTCACCGGCGCAGCAAGGCGAAGCCGAAATTGCGGCCGAGCTGCTGCACCAGCGCAAGCCTGATCCACACCATCGCCATGGGTTCGAGATAGCGGCTCATGGCGAGCGGACCAGCGTCGACCGCCTCGAAGCCAAGATCACTCGTAAGCGTCATCGTGGTCTGTTTTGCATGCTGGTCGTCGCCCGCGACCAGCATGAGGAGCTTGCCGCCGCTGTAGCGGGCGTCCGCCATGTTATTGGCGCCGGTGGTGTTGAAGGCCTTCACGACGCGCGCGCCGGGCGCAAGTCGCGCCACCGTCTCGCCGGCGGAATCATTGTGCCCGAGAGCGAGCGACCGGTCAGGGGTCAATGGATTGATGGCATCAATGACGATCTTGCCGGCAAGCGAGCCGAGACTCTTCACGGCGCTGGCAAGCGCGCTCCATGGCAGCGCGAGCACAATCACCTCTCCCGCCGCGGCCGCCGCTTCGTTGGTCGCGAGCACCTAGAACCCCTGCTGCTTCAACTCACCCGCCTTGCTGCTGGCAGGATCGCGCACTGCAAGCGTGATCTTGTGCCCAGCCCGCGTCCAACCCGTGGCAAGCGCGCGCCCGACGTTGCCCGCGCCAACAATGACGATGTTCATGTCAATACCTCCGCCTTTGCCCAAAAACACGAGGACAGCGACCGGGAAGCGAAGCGGGCTGCGGCCACTAGCCCCAGTTTCGATGACGTTCGATCACCACGCGATGGTGCAGCCCGCGGTACCTCTCCCCGGAGGGGACCCCGGAGGGGAGAGGTGGACCTGCTGGCTCGATCTCAGCGAAACACGCACTAGCACACAACAACTGTCGTCCCGAGAGTTCGCGCGCTTGCTGCCATTTTATGGTCGAATGTCATGAGCTCTGCCCCGATGCGCTGGGTAATCGCGATATTCAGTGCATCTGGCGTGCGAAGCGGTAGATCGAGTCGCCGAAGGTACGCAGCAGCGCTCACCACGTCCGCCGAGGTCGTGAGAGCTTGCCCGGCAGCACGCGCGCTCCATGCGTCGAAAGTTGCGAACGCGCGCCGAGCATCTCCAACTTTGATTGCTCCTGTTCGCACGTGGCGTGCAATAGCGGATGCAAACTCGGCCGCCGCAAAGTCGCTCACAACGAGAACAGGCGAATGTGTTCGCAGGAAAGCATCCGCCCTTGCCCCCAGGAGATCGTGCGTGAAAAGTGCTACAAGAACACTGGCGTCGAGATAGACGCTCACCGATTCTCCTCGTCACGCATGGCACTCACAAACTCGCCGGCATTGCGCTTCTTGCCGCTCACCTTGATGCGACGGGCTTTAAGCCAATCGAGATCAGCTGCCGATACCGGACGAACCGGTTCGGGAATCGGCCTGAGTTCAACAACCGGGCGGCCATGGCGGGTGATGACTATACCCTCGCCGTTAAGTGCACGGTCGATCAGTTCCGGGAGGCGATTCTTCGCTTCAGCAACGCTATGAGTTCCCATACAGACGAATATAGCTATCCTATGGCTATTTTGTCCAGTCGCGGATCGCGCGTTCTTGCAGTTCGTCGAACGAGCAAAGCTCCCCGGCAATGGCGCTCGCTGCGACGGTCGGCGGGCTTGCGAGCCATACCTTTCCCGGACCGGATCGCCCGGGAAAGTTGCGGTTGATCGCGCTCACGGTGATCTGA
>CATPCO010000096.1 GCA_955652925.1 uncultured Xanthobacteraceae bacterium
CCATCGGCCGACGCGAACCCTCGTACCGTGAAGCCGACCGCCTGACCGACATCGACGGCGGCGGCATCCGGCTCGATGGCGAGCGCGATCGGCGCCGTTGGAACGGCGATCTGCGCCGTGGCCGTAGCTCCATCGCCCCGCGTTGCCGCGCGAATGCCGTACGTCGAATCGAGCCCGTCGCTCGGCGATGGAATGACGACCTGCGCCCGACCCTCGGCGTCGGTACGGACGATCCGGTCGTAGACGATCGTCGTGCCCCAGCGGTCCGCGTCGTCGCCGGCGCCTGGCGGTACGACGTGCGATTAATCTGCCCCGTGATGCTTTCGAGGGCCTGACCGGGCGGCGGGACCCGCTCGTCCCTCCTCATGGTCTTTGGTTCGTCGGCGGTGAATCCGACTACAAACGGGTAAATCAGGAGTACCTCGGCTATTTTGTCGATCTCGGCGGATTGCGGCCCGACCATCGTGTACTCGACGTCGGTTGCGGCATCGGTATTATGGCGTCTTCGCTGGCTCGGTTTCTCAGTCCCCAAGGCTCCTACGCGGGCTTCGATATCGTCCGAGTTGGCATCGTTTGGGCACAGAAGAACATCGCCTCGCGTTTTCCGAACTTCTCGTTCGTTCATGCTGACATTTTTAATAAACATTACAACCCGAAGGGGAAACTGTCCTCGAGTTCATTCCGTTTACCATACGAAGATGCCAGCTTCGACTTTGTTTTCCTGAAATCCGTATTCACTCATTTGCTCCCAGACTCAATTCAGAACTATCTCCAAGAAATAGGGCGTGTGATCAAGCCGACGGGCAGCTGCCTAGCGACCCTTTTCCTGATGAATCCAGAGTCGACCGAACTAATCCGCCGTGGCCAGAGTTCACTGAATCTGCTCTCCTACTCGGATGATTGTTACGTGGTGGATGCAAAATTTCCGGAAACGGCGGTAGGAATATCGCAATCGGCGTTCCTGCAATGGTGTGAGAAATCAGGGTTGACCCCAAAACCGCCTATCCACTACGGCTCGTGGTGCGGCCGGCAAGACTACATGAGTTACCAAGACATCGTCTTGCTGAGCCCGGCCGTCCAGGGTGACCAACTCGGTCAGGATTTCACCACGGCCTGGTAAACCGCAATGGTTTCTTCCGCGGTGCGTTGCCAACTGAAGTGCCGCGCCCGTTCCAATCCTTTTCGCCGAAGTTCATCGGCGGCCGACCGGTGCTCAAGCACATCCTCGATGGCACCAGCCAGGGCAAGTTCGTCGTGGGGCGCGAAGAGGATAGCAGCACCCGCGGCAACTTCGGGAAGGCTCGAGGTATTGCTGGCCACCACAGGCGTGCCCGCCGCCATGGCTTCGAGCACGGGCAGTCCAAACCCCTCATACAAAGAAGGCATGACCAGAATGGCGGCGTGGGCGTACAAGCCGGGAATATGCAGATTGGGAATGTGTCCGGTGAGCACGACGCTCCGGCTCAGGTCCAATTCCTCAATGGTTTCGAAAACCTCATGTGCCCCCTTCAGCGAAAGATCCTGCGATCCTGCTAGGACCAACTGGCGGTTTCCCCACTTGCCTTTTGAGCGCAGATGGGCGATGGCTCGAAGCAAGACAGGAATATTCTTTCGATAGGAAAAAGTTCCGACATGCAGAAGATAATCCTCGCGTATGCCCAGGGAAGAAGCCCAACTTCGGTCCAGGGCTCCGTCTGGATGAAAGCGCTCATGGTCCACTCCATAGGGGACTACGTGAACTCTGTCGGGAGAGATAGTGTAAGTCTTGGCGATGTCGCGCTTGGAGTGCTCCGAACCGCAGATAATCGCCGCCGCTGACTTCATCGCAGGAGGCATAGCCATTCGCATGTATGTCACCCACCAGGGCGAGAAGTGAGAAGGATAGAGCAAATAGGTAATGTCGTGGACGGTTACTACCACCGGGCAAGGGGCTCGGCTGGGTGCAACAAATGCCGGTGCGTGCAGCACATCCGCACCGATTTTCCGGAGAATGCGTGGCAGGTGCGCGTGGGTCCAGAGCAAATTACCAATCGTCCCCAACCCGCGGCTTGCCAGTTTGTTAGACGAATTCCGGCGCCATCCTTTCAAGACCTCCATGCGGAGGTCTCGTCTGCTCGCAAACTGTTCCAATAGGCGTGCAGCATAAACACCAGTTCCTGCTTTGTCCCGCCCCGCAACGCTATTATCCCACGCCACCTTCAGTGTGCGCATTTCGATCAGGGCGGGCATCGATCAGTGGCCGCAATCGAGTTGGCTGTCTGCCTTGATGGCAAATTGTTCTAATAGGCGCGCAGCATATACACCAGTTCCTGCTTTGTCCCGCCCCACAAGACTATTATCCCACCCCACCTTCAGAATGCCCATTTTGATCAGTGGCCGTCGGCAAGTTGACTGTCTGCCTTGATCGTTTCTTTTCGGGCGATCACTAACATCGCATCGTAAATATTCATTTTGAATATTTGCAGAAACGCAAGGCAGCAATAGTAATAAATGTCGGCTCTTAGTTTCTGGATGCCAGTCGCAACATAATAGGGATCGAGCGTCTCTCTTATGATCGAAAACCCTGCTGTCTGCAGAAGTCGGCGCAAGACTTTTGGGGTGAAGTGGGACAAGTGGACTTCAGAACTATCCTTGTCCACACTAGTACGAGGGAGACCGAAGTTCCCAACCCGACCCTGTCTTTTCACTCCAGCTTTCACCAACATTCTCCTTAGAGAAGCGCGAAGTGAAGCCACCTCATTGGGGACCGCGATCACGAGAATACCTTGCGCAGAGAGCAACGAGTGACATGTCTTCAACACTGATCTCGGGTCAGGTACGTGCTCCAAGACATGGAAAAGAGCGACATTGTCGAAAACCTTGCCCCGCATGTCAAGATCCTCGATAGTGCCTTGGAGTAGGTCCAAGTCGTATTTTTGTTTCGCTATTTGGGTGGCTGTACTCGATACTTCAGTCCCATGGACTTCGCTGTAGACCTCACGTGCCACGGCGAGGAATTGGCCTATACCGGCGCCTACATCGAGTAATGAGCCCATTTTCCTTGTGGATTGCAACTCCTTCAACCTGCGCTTCCAGAGCCGTTGCCTCGGCCCCAGTTCGCGGAGCCATGAATCGTACTGGGTCGGTCGAGAATAGAACCCGATTAGCTCCTCCAGGGCGGGCCTGGGATTGTCGAAGATGTATCCGCAGGCATGACATCGCGCGATATTGCAATCCGAATCAACCACATCCAGCATCGTGCTATGGCAGACATTACACCGCTGAAGGACTTCAGTCTTCATATGAATAGACGCAAATATCGCCTTTGCGCTGGCATCGCTCCTATCATCGAGACCTATTCTCAATAGTAGATCGAGGCTCGGGCGACCAGTGATCACGAGCTCGGAGTGCTGTTTCTGCCCCGGCGGCGCGTGTCGCTGTACGGCCCCCTGCAAAGTCTCCAAAGTCCTGGAAACGACTTGGGGACTCGTATGATGTGGCGCTTCGCCTAGGTGCTCCGGAGTGGGGCGAATCTTGATCGCCAATAGTCTAGCAAATCAGCAATTGTCTTGGGCAAAGAAATCTGCGGGTACCAACCCGTCACTTCACGAATTTTCTTCGGGTTCCCACAGATCTGCAGAACGTCATTGCATCGAACTCTCGCGACCTCGGTCTCAATGGTTATTCTAGTTCCAGTAAGAGACTCGAACATTTGAATGATGTCCGCCAGACGAGTCGCCGAGCCGGAGCAAACGTTGTAGATCTCACTTGTCCTACCCTTTTCGAGTAACATGCAGTACGCTCGGACCACATCTCGAATATCCGTAAAATCGCGCCTGACCTCTATATTTCCGACGCTGAGCCTGGGGGGTCGCAGTCCCGCTTCAATTTCGGCGAACTGTTTCGCTATCGAAGGCAACACGAAGTTGGGGGGCTGGCCTGGCCCAGTGTGGTTGAAGGCCCTCGCCGTAATGATCCCTCC
This sequence comes from uncultured Xanthobacteraceae bacterium, assembly GCA_955652925.1. Taxonomy (GTDB): domain Bacteria; phylum Pseudomonadota; class Alphaproteobacteria; order Rhizobiales; family Xanthobacteraceae; genus VAZQ01. Next base: position 3,962 of record CATPCO010000096.1, read on the forward strand.
TACCGCATACTTTTGATATTCCACCACCAGCAGTTCGGCCATGGCCTTGCTCGCTGCGTAGGGATTGTTGGGCTGGACCAAGCTGTCCTCGCTCAAAGTCCGGGATGAGGGCGCATAGACCTGAGCGGTACTGACGTTCAGGATTCTTGGCGGGGAAGGCAAACTCATGGCGGCGTTGAACAGATTGTTAGCACCGAACACATTGACTTCGTAGGTCAACTGTGGATTGGACCAGGAGGCGTCAACAGCGGAAACGCCGGCCAAATGGTAAATCTGATTGGGTTTGACCTCCTGTACGACCGAGCGGACCGCACCCCGGTCACGGATATCGACCTCGTAGTAGTCCACGTCGAGCTCAGTACTGGAGCTGCCACCAGAGGCGAGTACAGCAACGCGAGAAGTGTGGGATTTGAGAAACTGGATGAGATGTCTCCCGACAAATCCAGTTCCGCCGGTTATGAGAATGCGCGACACGGAGGTGGAAGTTCAAAGATCGAAGCAGTGGATATCTTTTATCACAACGCACTGCTTAACGTCCTGTGGACGATACTACTCGTGCACTGGTCCTTGACATCAGATCGAGATCGCTTTCGACCATCATGTCAACTAGCCGTGCGAAACTAACGGAGGGCTCCCAACCCAACTTCTGGCGAGCCTTTGTGTAATCTCCGAGGAGGTGATAAACCTCAGCTGGACGCAATAACTCAGGATCGATTTCGACGTGGTCACGATAGTCCAGTCCGACGCTTGCGAACGCAACTTCGAGCAGGTGCTTTACGCTATGGGCTACGCCGGTCGCGACTACATAGTCTTCCGGAGCTTCCTGTTGCAGCATCAGCCACATCGCACGAACATAGTCAGGGGCAAATCCCCAATCACGCTCAGCATCAAGATTGCCTATCTTAAGCTTCCGTTGAAGCCCAAGTTTGATGCGGGCAACGTTGTAACTGACCTTCCTCGTCACAAATTCAATTCCGCGGCGAGGCGATTCATGATTGAAGAGGATTCCCGAACAAGCGAATAAACCGTAGCTTTCACGAGCGTTGACAGTAATCCAGTGGCCGTACAACTTCGCGACGCCATATGGACTGCGTGGATAGAAACGCGTCATCTCATTCTGCGGTGATTGTTCCACCATGCCAAACATTTCGCTGGACGATGCCTGATAGAA
>CATPCO010000097.1 GCA_955652925.1 uncultured Xanthobacteraceae bacterium
GACCAGGAACGTGCGCGCGGCGCTGGAGATGGTCGGGCGCGGCGAGGCGTTGCTCGGCATCGTCTATGAGACCGACGCCAAGGTCGAGCCGCGCGTGAAGATCGTCGGGCATTTCCCTGAGGATTCTCATCCGGCGATCATCTATCCAGTGGCGCTGACGGCGACCGCCAAGCCGGAGGCCTTGAATTACATCGCTTTCATGCGTTCAAACGCGGCAAAGATGATCTTCGAGAAATACGGCTTCACCTTCCTGATCAAGCCGACGTCGTGATCTTCGCGCGCGTGAAGTCCGCTGACCCGGTATCGCCGCGGCGGTGTGCCAATCCGGAATTGCTCAGCAAAGCGCCGCTTCGATCATGCCGCGATACGCCACCGCCCCGGTGATGAGATCGGCGACGGGGATGCGTTCGTCATCGCAATGCCACTGCTCGACCGCGCCCGGACCCCACATCGCTCCTTGCGCGCCACGCAAACAAAAATAGCCGGCGTCGAGCGCGCCGTGGCTGTGGAACGAGCCCGGTGGCTCCAATCCCATGCGCCGGCATCCCTCAATGGCAGCGCGCATGAATGGGCCATCCGGTGCAATCTCGGCCGGATACATGATTGGGCCAAGCTCTGCTTTGATGGACCACGGCTCGCCGATATCGGCGGCGGCTGCAATCGCGTTGAAGGCAGCGTGCGGATCGTCGCCGGGCAGCAGGCGCCGGTCGAAGGTGAGACGAACTTCGTCCTGTACCGTATGCGTCGCCTCTGGCCAGGATCGGATCGACGTCGCCGTGAGCGTTGCCTCGCCCAGCGCGGGATGTTTCTTCGCTGCGACATCGATGGCAAGGACGCGATCGAGCACGCGGCGCGCGCCTTCGATGGCGTTGACTCCCATCCATGGCATGGCGCTGTGTGCGGCCTTGCCGCGCACCGTGACAACGACATCGATGCGGCCCTTGTTCGCGAGCGCAATGCGCCCGGTGGTGCCCAGCGCGATCACCGCGAGCGCAGGGCAATAACCCAGCGCATCGCAAATGCTGGTCGCGGCATCGTGCCGGCCGGTTTCTCCCGCCGTGCTCACCGCAAATACCAGCCGGCCGCGCAAGGCAAGCCGGTCGGCGGCGGTCTTGGCGGCGGCGAGCGCAGCCGCGAGCGCTCCCTTCTGCTCGGAGACGCCGCGACCGCGCACGTAAGCGCCCGTTGCATCTTCGATCAGCTCGCCCGCAAACGGATTGCGCATGCGATTGGCAGGATGCGTCATGGCGTACGCCATCAGCAGCAGGCTTTTCCCGGAGCTTGCGGGGCCAAGCTCGACAATGAGGTTGCCCATGCCGTCGCGCCGCCACGGCAAGGCGAGCTTTTGCACGAGCGGAGCAATCTGGTCGCCGATGAAGCTCTGGACCTGTGGTTCCTGCTCGAAAAGCTCGGTTTGCGGGCTCGGATGACGCACGAATGCGCGCGTCCACTCAATGATGTCCGTTATGGGAACGCTTAATTGTTTGTGGTCAGTTATGTGCACGTGCGCTACCCGTTGGGTCGAGTAGGTTGGGTCGAGTTCTTACGAGACCCAACATCAAGTAGTGAGGCACAATGTTGGGTCTCGCAAGCTCGACCCAACCTACGAAATTCACGTGACCGGCCGGTCGGCATCAGGATCGCCGATGTCCCAGAACAATCCCGCCATGATGCCCAATGCTTCGCGGGCGATGGGCGCGAGCAGGTGCTCATCGGGAGCGTGCTGGGAACATCCGGCATAGGAATGCGGGATCCAGATCGTCTTGAGGCCAAGCACCTCGGCAAAGCTGTCATTGGGCAATGAGCCACCGATATTGGGGAGAATGGTCGGCGCGCGCCCGGTGGTCTCTTTCACGGAACGAGCAGCAAAGGTGACCCACGGGTCCTGCGGATCGAGCCGGGTTGCCCGAAAGAACCCGCCCTTTCCGCCACGCACCTCGACCTGATGAAAGCCATGCTGGTCAAGATGGCGGCGCAGGGCCGGAATGATCTCATCCACCTTGGTACCGACGACGTAACGCAGCTGGCAATGGGCGCGAGCGCTGCCGGGAATGGCGTTGACCGGATGCTCGGGGGTGCCGGTGGTGAAGGCCAACACCTCGAAGCTGTTCCACGCGAACACGCGCTCGGCGGGCGTGAGCTGCGGCTCGCCCCAATCGCGGTCGACGGTCGGCCCATTGCCGCCGCCATCGATCTCGACGCCCGCTAGCAGCTCTCGCACCGGCTGCGGCAGCGGCGGGCGCCATTGCGGCACCGCAATGGCGCCGCGCGCGTCGGTGATGCAAGCGAGCGCATGGGAAAGGATGATACCGGGATTGGCCAGCAGCCCGCCCCAATTCCCGGAGTGGTGCGCGCCTTCTCGCAGATCCACGATCAAGTCGATCAGGTGAGTGCCGCGCGCACCGAGATAAATTGTCGGCTGCCGCGGCGATATCCGCGGGCCGTCGGAGGCGATCAAGACATCCGCCTTGAGCAAGCCGTTCTTGTGCTCGTCACAAAAGTCGTGCAGCCCGGCCGAGCCGACCTCCTCCCCCATCTCAATCAGAAATTTCGCGTTGAAGCCGAGCTGCCCGCGCTCGCTAATCACCGCCGCAAGCGCGGCGATATTGATGCTGTGCTGTCCTTTGTTGTCTGCGGTCCCACGGCCGTAGAAACGATCGCCCTCGGTGGTGAGTGTCCACGGCGAGAGTCCGGTTCGCCAGCTCTCGTCCATGCCGCGAATGGTATCGCCATGTCCGTAGATCAGAATGGTTGGAACATCGGCGCCCTCCATGCGATCGGCCAGAAGAATTGGCGGCCGCCGCGAATCTTCAAGAATACGGGACGCAAATCCCAGCGCTTCCAGCGCGGGCACGATCTCGTGATCGAGGTAACGGCGCAGTTCGCCCTTGCGTTCGGGTTCCTGGCTGGTGCTCGCGATTGTAACGCGGCGTTTGAGATCGGCGAGAAATTCGCCGCGGTCGAAATAGGCGTGCGCGCGAGCGATGGCGGCGGCGCGGCTCATGCTGATGGCTTGATCGTCCCGGTCGGCGTGATTACGGTCGCACGATATTGCATGGCGGTTGTTGCGGCGGCAAGGAGCGCGCGTGTTCAAAATTCTGCACCTGAACGAATGCCCGGTGAGCCCGATGGAATCCGGGCGCGGCGAGCAGATCAAGTTGATCAATGCCTCGCTCGGCACCGAGAAGGTGGATGTGCATCTCAATCGCCTGATGCCGCAAGGCCCGCCGGGCAAGCTTCACCATCACACCCATGCGGACAACGTCTATATCGTCAAGCGCGGCGAAGGCACCCTGACAGTCGAAGGAACCAGCTATGCGATCCGCGAGGATGACGTCGTCTACATTCCCGCCGGCATGAAGCATTCGCTCAGCAACCGCGGCGCCGAGCCGTTCGAAATCTTCGAGA
>CATPCO010000098.1 GCA_955652925.1 uncultured Xanthobacteraceae bacterium
CAGCATTGCCGCCACGCCGAGCTGCGGCTGCGCGAAATCGAGGGCGTAGCGGACGCCGAGCGTGGCGAGCACGTCCGTGGACATTGCCGGCGCGCCACCGGAGACGAAATGCACGCCGGTGAAGTCACCGAGTGTCCAGATGGTGGAGAGCAGCGTGCACACGAGATAGATGTTCGCCAGCAGCGGCAAGGTGACATGGACGAAACGGCGGGAGCCCGTGGCGCCGTCGATGTCGGCGGCTTCATAGATTTCCTGCGGAATCGCCATCCGTCCGGCGAGGAAGATCAGCGTCCAGAACGGCATCCACTTCCAGATATACGCGACGATGTTCGATCCGAGCCCGAGCCAGCGGCTATTGAACCAGAGCGGGCCGTCGATGCCGAACAGCGCCGACAACAGGCCGTCAACCAAGCCCTGCTCGCCGATCAGCATCCAATGGAACGAGAGATAGGCGGGAACCGCCGGCAGCGCCCACGGGAGAATGTAGATGACCAGCAGCGCCTTGATCCACCACCGGCGGCGCATGAAGAAGCCCGACAGCAGCAGGGCCAGGAACATCTTCACGTTCACGCCGAGGCCGACGTAGAGCAGGGTATTGATCACCGTCCTCGTGTAATGCGGGTCTGATACGACGTGGGCATAAAGCGACGGTTCTATGCCCATCCATAAACCACGGGCGATGGGATAGACGGCGAAGGCGAAGAACACTGCTGCGTAGGGTACGACAAAGGCAATTGCCCACGTGAGATCCGAGCCGCGCAGGTGTTCGCGCCAAGCGGGCCGCCATCGCCCGTTGCCCAAGACGGGCCTTCCGGCTGCAAGAACCTGCTGCGTGGCGCTCATGCGTTCCCGCTCGGCTCTCCCCGGTCGGGCAATTCGCGAAGGTCGCTTCGAACGATTTGCAACAACCATTATCAGGTTGTTTGGGCGTCCGAGCAATGATGTTCGCTCAAACGAAGTCGAGCGTAACACGGGAAGTCAGCGCTCGATCCTAACCGTGTCCTGAGTTGCCAGCGAATGCTCGCTAGATCAGCCGCACGGCACGTGGCGGCGGTCCGTCGTCCACGATCGCTCCGTTCGCAAGCGAGACCACGCGCGCCGAGGCGCGAATGGTCTCCGGCCGATGCGCAATGACGATGCGCGTCATGTGCGTTGCGCGCAGCGCCTCGTTGACCGCCCGCTCGCGCTCGACATCGAGATGGCTCGTCGCCTCGTCAAGCATGTTTGTCGCTCACGCGCGCATCGGAGCAGCTTGGGTGCCCTTATCTGCAACCTTAACACTGCTAAGGCGTTGTGCTTGCAGATCCCGCCTGACCTGCTCGCTCTCGCCGACGAGGTGATCGAATGACTATCAGCGCACTTGTTACAGGAGGGACGAGTGGTATTGGCCGGGCCGTCGCCAACAAACTGGCTCAAACGGGCATCCATGTATTGGTCGTAGGCCGCAATGTGGAGCGTGGTGAAAAGACGATCGCCGAAATACGAGCAAGGGGTGGGCAGGCCGACTTCATTTCATCTGACCTTCGGGATGCTTCGAGTGCCCGTCAAGTTGCGAGACGAGCTGTCGAACTTGGACACGGCCAGGTCGATATCCTGATCAATAATGCGGGAGTGTATCCGTTCGGGCCAACCCATGAAACGACCGAGGAGTCGTTCGACAAGGTCTATTCGCTCAACGTAAAGGTTCCCTATTTCCTGGTTGCCGAGCTGGCCCCGTTGATGGCGAAGAGAGGAAAAGGGGCGATCGTCAATCTCTCCACCATGGTTGCGGATTACGGGGCATCCGGCATGAGCCTCTACGGCTCAAGCAAAGCCGCTATTAATCTGCTTACGAAAGTGTGGACGGCTGAATACGGCCCGAGCGGAGTCCGGGTTAACGCGGTGAGCCCCGGCCCTACCCGCACTGAAGGTACCGAGGCGATGGGCGAAGGTCTTGAGCGATTAGCCGCTGAGGCACCAGCCGGGCGCCCAGCGATAGCCGATGAGATTGCCGAAGCTATTGTCTTCCTCGCGACAGATCGCTCCAGTTTCATCCAGGGCGCAAAACTCGCAGTGGATGGAGGCAGAACCGCGATCTAATGGTGATGCAACCGACCGAATGCGAGAAATTTTGGAAACGCTCCACTAGCCGGAGGAGCTCCAGTGCTCCTGGCGCAGACGCGTCCATCTCAAACTCAAACGGCAGATACCGCGCGATCTGGTTGCGGTTGCCGAGCGGGCAAGTGATCGCGGCCGTGCGGCGCCAGGAAGTCGATCTCTGGTCCGAGCGGCACGATGCCCGTGGGATTTATCTGGCTGTGACTCTGATAATAGTGCCGTTTGATGTGGGTGAAGTTTACCGTGCCGGAGACTCCGGGATACTGATAAAGCTCGCGAGCAAATCCCCAAAGATTGGGATAGTCGATCAGGCGCTTCACATTGCATTTGAAATGTCCGACATAAACGGGATCGAAACGGACCAGAGTAGTGAACAGGCGCCAATCCGCTTCGGTCAACCGAGCTCCGCACAGGTATCGCTCTCTTGCGAGCCGTTCCTCCAGCGCGTCGAAAGTCGCGAATAGCGAACGTACCGCTTCCTCATAGGCTTCCTGGGTGGTGGCAAAACCGGCTTTGTAAACGCCATTGTTGACGGCGTCGTAGATGCGTGCATTCAAGGAATCGATCGTCTCTCGCAGGTCCGCCGGGTAAAAATCACCCGGCGCAGCCCCCACCGCGTCAAACGCGGAATTGAGCATGCGAATGATCTCGGAGGACTCGTTGGAGACGAGCACGTTGCGACGCTTGTCCCAAAGCACAGGCACGCTTACCCGACCAGTGTAGACCGGGTCGGAGCGGAGGTAGACCTCGTACAGGCGGCGTGCCCCAAGGATCGGATCCGGAACGACGCCGGGGCCCTCATCGAACGTCCAACCTTCTTTGCCCATGAGCCAATGCACGACCGAGAGCGAGATCGCGTTCTCGAGGCCCTTGAGGGCCCGAAAAATCAAGGTTCGATGCGCCCAGGGGCACGCAAGCGAGACATAGAGGTGGTAGCGTCCAGGCTCGGCCTTGAAACC
>CATPCO010000099.1 GCA_955652925.1 uncultured Xanthobacteraceae bacterium
GATACGGCGGCATTATGGACCGTCGCTAACAAGATCGAACCGTGGGAGCCGCGGTCAGAATCGATCCCAGTGCTGTGGCGCTACAAGGACCTGCGCAGCCATGTGCTGCGCTCGGTCGAGCTGGTGAGTCCGGAAAAGGCGGGCCGCCGCGTGATCTATCTGAATAATCCCGGCCGGCGCGATGTCGCGGCAGCAGTCGGATGGCTCTATTCCGGTTTGCAGGTCATGCATCCGGGCGAGGTTGCCTTGGCCCACTCCCATTCGGCCTCCGCGTTGCGCTTCATCATGGAAGGCGAGGGCGCCTACACCATTGTTGATGGCCATAAGATGAGCTTGCAGGCCAACGATTTCGTGCTCACCCCAAACGGGACATGGCATGAGCACGGTGTCGAGCAGGACGGAACGCCGTGCATCTGGCAGGACGGGCTCGATATTCCACTCGTCAACGCGCTCGATGCAAATTTTTTCGCCGTGCATCCCGATCTCAATCAAAAGGTCGGCTATGCCATCGACGATACAAGCAAGACATGGGGCAGTCCGGGGCTGCGGCCGGCCAACAATGGCTGGTCGAAGGGCTATTCGCCATTGTTCAGATACGAGTGGAAGCCCACCTACGAAGCGCTTGTGCAGTACGCCAATGCGACGGATGGCTCACCCTATGACGGCGTCATGATGAAATATGTGAATCCCGTCACGGGCGGCCATGTCATGCAAACCATTGGCGCGAGCATGCAGATGCTGCGGCCCGGGGAGAAGACGCAGGCGCATCGCCACACCGGCAGCTTCATCTATCAGGTGGCGAAGGGGCGGGGTTATTCTATCGTCGGCGGCAGGCGCTTCGATTGGGAGGAGCGGGACATTTTCTGCGTTCCATCCTGGGCATGGCACGAGCACGGCAATGCATCCTCATCCGACGATGCGTGCCTGTTCTCGTTCAACGATCTCCCCGTGATTGAGTCACTCGGCCTTTATCGCGAGGAAGCCTACGGCGACAACGCCGGGCACCAGCAAGCGGTGTAGGCTGGGTCGAGCGCTTTGCGAGACCCAGCGCGCACCGTCCTGTCGAACGTTGGGTCGCGTGAAGAACTCGACCCCACCTATAGCTGGTCCGTTCCCAACTCCGCCGGCAGTGAGGCCGCAAGGCTCAAGGCGCCGGCGAATGCGTGCGATTGCCACATGCACATTTACGACGTGGAGCGTTTTCCGCCGCTGCGGCCGGGATCGCGCGTACAGACGAATGCCGCCGTGCCGCAGTACCAAATGCTCCAGCGGCGGATTGGTACTAGTCGCACGGTCGTTGTGACGCCGGCGGTTTATGTCAACGACAACCGGGTTACGCTCGATGCGATCTCTGCGCTCGGATCGAGCGCCCGCGGCGTGGCGGTCGTTCATCCCGACGTAACGCTGACGGAGCTCAGGAGCCTCGCGGACGCAGGGATTCGCGGCATCCGTTTCACTCAGTTCGATCCGGCAACCGCAGTGACAACCATCGACATGATCGAGCCGCTTGCGAAGCGCGTGAATGAGCTCGGCTGGCACGTGCAGATTCACATGCGCGGCGATCAAATCGCAGCGGCTGCGGAGCTGTGGGAGCGCGTCGCCGCACCCATGGTCTTCGATCATTTCGGACGTCTGCCGCAGCCAGCCGGCGTCGACCACGCGGCTTTCGCAATCATCCGCCGTCTCATTGAGAAGGGCCGCGCCTGGGTGAAGATGTCGGGAGCCTACCTCGACAGCCAGATCGGCCCGCCCAGCTATGCCGATGTGACGAAAGTGGCGCAAGCCTACGTGAAGCTTGCGCCCGAGCGTCTGGTGTGGGGAAGCGACTGGCCGCACCCGACCGAAGGCGCCGCTCACAAGCCCGACGACGCCGTGCTCTTCGATCTTCTCGCCGAATGGGTCCCTGACGAAGCCATCCGCCGGCGCATCCTGGTCGACAATCCGGCAACGCTCTATGGGTTTGGTGACAACGAGCGAGCGGATGAACTAGCGTGATGGACCGGAATGCCGCGTAAAAAATTCGCCTGGGCCTCGTTGCCCGACGAGGAGCTGCTGAAACTTCGCCTCAAGGACCTGCACGTCAAGGTCGAAGGGACGTGGCTCGAGGACTGCCTCAACACTCTCCACGACGAGCTCGCGGAGCGTGGCATCCGCGTGCGCCCGCACGCCTGGATATCGAGCGAGTGGTTCTGCGCGGAGAATACGCCCGGCATCGCCATCCCGTTCTATCTCGCCCACCCACGCCTGATGCAGCTGGAGAAGAAGAAGATCATCGACGTCGAAGGCGACACCTGGTCGGAATGCATGCGCATTCTGCGCCACGAGGCCGGCCACGTCGTCCAGCACTCCTATCAGCTCCAGCGCCGGCGGCGATGGCGGCAGCTCTTCGGGCCGTCGTCGCAGCGCTACCCCCGCTATTACCGGCCCAATCCGGCGAGCCGCCAATTCGTGCAGCATCTGCGCCTATGGTACGCCCAGAGCCATCCCGACGAGGATTTCGCCGAGACCTTCGCCGTATGGCTGCGCCCGCGCTCGAACTGGCGCACGCGCTACGCCGGCTGGCCCGCCCTGGAGAAGCTTGAATATGTCGACGAGCTGATGGCGGAAATCGCGGGGCAGCGGCCGCTGCCGAGCCGCCGCGAACGCGTCGATCCGCTCAGCGAGCTCACCATCACGCTTGCGGAGCACTATCGCAAGAAACAGGCGCTCTACGCCGTCGACACGCCGAAGACATACGACCGCGACCTGCTGCGCCTGTTCTCTGCCGATCCGCGGCACTCCCGCTCGCAGGCCGCTTCAGCGTTCATCCGGCACCACCGTGCCCACGTCCGGCAGATTGTTGCGCGTTGGACCGGCGAATATCAGCTCACGCTCGATTCCCTGCTCGACGACATGATCGTGCGCTGCCGCGAGCTCGACCTGCGCGCGGTCGGACCGCGGCGCAGGCTGCTCATGGAATTCACCGTTCTTTTAACCGCCAAGACGGTGCATTCGCTGTTCGGCCCCTTGCGGCGCAAATGGATTGCGCTGTGAAACCGCTGCGCGTCCTCGTCCTCGTGCACCCGGACCTGATCCCGCCGGAGTCGAGCAAGGGCTTCAGCGAGCAGGAGATCAATACCTGGAAAACCGAATATGACGTGGTCAGCACGCTGCGCAAGGCGCGGCACGAAGTGCGCCCGCTTGGGGTGCGCGACGAGCTCAAGCCCATCCGCGATGAGATCGAGAGCTGGAAACCGAACGTGGTGTTCAGCCTGCTCGAGGAATTTCGCGGCGAAGTCATCTACGACCAGAACGTCGCGAGCTACCTCGAGCTCTCGCGGGTTCCCTATACCGGCTGCAATCCGCGCGGCTTGATGCTCGCGCGCGGCAAGGATTTATCGAAAACGCTGGTGCACTATCACCGCATTGCGGTGCCGGCATTCGCGGTATTTCCCATGTACCGCAAGTTTCGCCGGCCGGCGCGCCTGGCGTTTCCGCTGATTGTGAAGAGCCTGAGCGAGGATGCCTCCTTGGGCATCTCGCAAGCTTCCGTCGTCGACAGCGATGAGAAGCTCGCCGAGCGCGTCACCTTCATCCACGAGCGCATCGGCACGCCCGCAATCGCCGAGCAATATGTCGAAGGGCGTGAGCTTTATGTGGGCGTGTTCGGCAATGACCGATTGCGGGCGCTGCCGGTCTGGGAGCTGCAGTTCGGCAACTTGCCGTCGGGCGCTTGGCCCATCGCGACCGAGAAGGTCAAGCACGATCCCGATTATCAGGAACGCCGCGGCATTGCGCACGCGCCGGCCAAGGATCTGCCGCCGGAGCTATCGACGCGCATCCAGCGCCTCGCCAAGCGCATCTATCGCACGCTCGGGCTCGACGGCTATGCGCGCATCGATTTCCGTCTCGCGCCCGACGGCACACCTTATTTCCTCGAAGCCAACCCCAACCCGGAGATTGCAGAGAGCCAGGAATTTGCAGCCGCGGCGCTGCATGACGGCATGGCGTATCCCGATCTCCTCCAGCGCATCCTCGCGCTCGGGATCAGACGGGCCGGCGAGAAGCAGGTGCCGGAGGTTTAGTGGCGCAGTCGAAAGATCTTGGTACTTGTAGGGGCGGGTTTCAAACCCGCCCTTTCTCCGCAGAGGCCGGTCGGGTCATCCACAGCGTGCAGGATTATTCGCGATGTAATCGGGCGCAACCTCACGGCCCATTTGTTTGTTGCACCGGGGCGGATTTGAAACCCGCCCCTACTCAGAGGCCGTCACCCGCGAGCTTGACCCGGGCTTGACCCGCGGGTCCATCTCCTTCGTGATAAGTTCTTCTTGCGGAGCGGATGGATTGCCGGGTCAAGCTCGGCAATGACAGAAGTGAGCGCATACGACCGAAACATGCTCTAATCATGCAACCGATTTGTCCTGTTTGGACATCGCCATGCCCTTTTTGGCCAACTCCTTTTTCGCCTGCTCGTTCTTGCCAAGGTGCGTAAGGCCCATGCCACGCAGGACGTTGGGGGCTTTGGTGAATTGGATATTGTCATAGCCGACGATTTCAATGCGATTGCCCCAGGGGTCGCGAAAGTCAAGGAAGGGTCCATCAAGCGGGATGACGCCTGCAGCTTTGAGCGCTTTGCGGGCCGTCTCCTTGTCGTCGACAACGAGGCCAAAATGGCGCCCATCGTCCGCGGGCTGCTGACGGCCTTTCTGGAGCGCAATGAATTGATCGCCCAGATCGATGAAGGCCATGCTGTCGCTCTTGCCGCGCAACTCAAACCTGAAAAGACGGCCGTAGAATGCCAGCGCCTCCTCGATGTCGCCAACCTCCAGCGCAATGTGGTTGAGGCCTACGATGTGCGGTTTTTCGCTTTCAGCCATGGGATTTCAACTCCTCTGCGACTCCGGCATTGGTCTTCGAATCCGCCGGGACAACGCACCCGTGGGGCGATGAGTTGCATGTGATTTGAGGGGCCATGGCGCCAGCCCAGCACAGAACGTCCGTTGTCGCGGTACTGGGCGCACTCTTCCTCGCGCTCCTGCTCGCGGCGCTTGACCAGACCATCGTCTCCACGGCGCTGCCGACCATCGTCGGCGAGCTCGGCGGTTTGACCCATTTGTCCTGGGTCGTCACAGCCTACCTCTTGACCAGCACGGTCGCCGGTCCGTTTTACGGAAAGCTCGGAGACATTTACGGCCGCAAAATCATCCTCCAGTCAGCAATCGTCATCTTCCTGGTCGGATCCGCCCTGTGCGGACTGGCGCAGAATATGATCGGGCTCATTGCCTTTCGCGCTTTGCAGGGGATCGGCGGCGGAGGGCTGATCGTCACCATCATTGCCGTGATCGGAGACCTTATTCCCCCGCGCGAACGCGGGCGATATCAGGGGCTGTTCGGAGCCGCATTCGGTCTTGCCACCATCCTCGGGCCGCTGCTGGGCGGTTTTTTTGTCGATCAGCTGACATGGCGCTGGATATTCTACATCAACCTGCCCACCGGGCTCCTCGCCTTGTTCGTGATTGCGGTCGCTCTGCCCCCACCCAGCACGCGCCGTCGGCACGAGATCGACTACCGCGGGGGAGCCCTGCTCACAATCGCGCTCACTGCCACCATCGTGTTCACCAGCCTCGGCGGCATAAGCTTCGCCTGGACCTCGCCCGTGACGCTGACCCTGATCGCGGTGAGTGTGATCAGCGCGGCATTCTTTGTTGCAGTCGAACGGCATGCCCGCGAGCCGCTCCTGCCGATGACCCTTTTTCGCAACCGCAACTTCGTGGTCGCGAGCAGCGTCGGCCTTATCCTCGGGCTCGCGCTGTTCGGATCTGTGACCTTCTGCCGATCTATCTGCAGGTCGCCAAGGGCGTGAGCCCCTCCGCGTCGGGTCTCATGCTGATGCCGATGATGTTTGGAATGCTGATCACGTCGATCCTGAGCGGCCGCATCATCAGCCGCTGGGGCCGTTACAAGTTGTTCCCGGTGACGGGGACCGCGATCATGACCTTCGGGCTCTTCATGCTCTCGCGACTCTCCCTCGATAGTCATCAATGGCAAACCTCCCTTGACGCGCTGTGGCTCGGGCTGGGCATGGGGATGGTCATGCAGGTTCTTATCCTCGCCGTGCAAAACAGCATCGAGTACGAATATCTCGGCGTGGCCACGTCGGGTACGATGCTGTTCCGGTCGGTTGGCGGTGCGCTCGGGGTTGCGTTGTTCGGCGCGATTTTCGCGGGCGGATTGCGCGCCAGGCTCGGCCCTGAAGGCCTCGATTTTCTCACGAACGCCGTTCCGGCAGCGGTCCGCGGTTTGCCGCCGGTGATGCAGCAGGAATACATCGACGCAGTCATGGCGGCGCTGCGGCCGGTGTTCGTGGCCGCGACGTGCATCGCGGCGCTCGGCTTTGTCCTCACGATATTTCTGCAGGAGATCGAGCTGCGCGATACCGCTCCGGCCGAGGGACTGGCCGAGAGCTTTGCGATGCCGCGCGACGCTACCTCGCTGGAGGAGCTCGAGCGCATCATCACGGTTCTGATCGCGCGCGAGAACCGCTGGCGCGTCTATGCCGACTTCGCCCGACAGGGCGGGATTGACCTTCCGCCGCCGGAGCTTTGGATGCTGGCACGCCTGGGCGAGCGCGAGCGCGTCACGCTCTCCTCGCTGAGCGCCGAGCTGAAAGTTCCAGAAACGGCACTTGCACAGCCGTTACATGCGTTGTGCGCGCGCGGCCTGGCAGAGCAGCGACCCTCGAGCGAGTTCATCCTCACCGATGCCGGCGCGGCGATGCGCGAGCGCATGCTCGCCGCGCGTCGCCGCAATCTGGCGGACCTGCTTGCCCGCTGGCAACCCGAGCAGCATCCCGACGTGCTCGCATTGATCGACCGCCTGGCGCGAGCGCTAAGCACCGATCTGCCCGCCCCCCAGGCAACGTGAGTGCGATCTCTCACACAGAGAGCACTCATTGTGCTTCTGGCATTGCATTTACATTTTTTTAAAGCGGCCCGGCGCGCACCCAATCTTATCCTTCCAAACCCATCCATATCATCGTGCCGGCGTCGGCGGGGGGAACGACGGACGTTCGCGCGCGGCTTGTTGCCAATCACATCGCGGGCAAGCTCGGAAAGCGGGATTCGCAACTTCACAAAACTTTACCTGCGCGACACCAGCGAGCAAAAGCCGGCACCTAATCTGCTGGCTTGGGC
>CATPCO010000100.1 GCA_955652925.1 uncultured Xanthobacteraceae bacterium
GATCTTGCCTGGCTCTACGGCAGCACGGGATTGGAACAGCAGAATTTCGGGTAGCGAGATTCGCTCGGTAGCCCGGATGAGACGCAGCCGACATCCGGGATTACCCCGCATGTCGCCCGTCTTCGCTAAAGCTTCGACGGGCTAATGTGAGTGAGGCCGCCGAAGCCTTGGCGAAGGCGGCTTCGCTCATGCGGGCTACAACTACACCGGCTTTTCGCCGAGGATGGTCACGCGCCGCAACAACCGCCGCTCGCCGGACGAGAAGTCGGTGCGCGCGTGGAGCGTGCAGCGGTTGTCCCACATCAGAATGTCGCCAGGGCGCCAGACATGTTCGTACACGAACTTCGGCTGCTCCTGGTGATCGAAGAGCCGCTGCAGGATCGCATCGCTTTCGTCGCGAGCAAGACCTTCGATCTCGCGCGTCATGAGCCGATTGACATAGAGCGCCTTGCGTCCCGTGGCCGGATGCGTGCGAACCACAGGATGCCAATGCGACGATTTGGCATCATCGTAGTTCGCGCTGCGCACGGTCGTATCGGTGGTATAGGCGTTGAGCGCGCGGCGGCCCGCGATCCGCGCCTTGAGATCTTCCGGGAGCGCCTCATAAGCACTGTAGGCATTGGAGAACAACGTATTGCCGCCCTTGCTCGGGACTTCGATCGCATAGAGCAACGTCGCCTTGGCAGGGATTTCTTGGTGGCACTGGTCGCTGTGGAAATGCATCTCGCCGTCGGGCAACGCGCCGATCGGCTTGCCATCCTCGCGGATATTCGAGATCAGCATCACGGACGGATGCTTCGTGCTGAACGCGCGACCAGAGGTGGTCTTCGCCGGCGCGCCAAATGTCTCGGCAAAGCGCACCTGGCTGTCTTCATCGAGCCTCTGGTTGCGCAACAGGATGACCAGATGCTCGTGCCAGGTGTCGAGGAATTTCTGCTTGAGCGAGTCGCTGATCGGATCGCGCAGGTCGACGCCCAGAATTTCCGCGCCGAGCGCGGGAGACAGCTGCTGTACGGCAAAGGCGGCAGGTTTCTTATGCAAGGTGGTGGCTGTCGTCGCCATGGAGTTCTCCCGACGCCTGTTGCTTGCGACCGTGCGGTTCTACGCCCGAGTATAGTGCCAAATCGCAACCACACTCTAGCAATCTGGTTCGGAATGGCAGAACGCATCCGCGCGAGGCCCCGCCGGCTCGAGCACAGCCGGCGGGAGCCGACGCCGCTATGGCAAGGTGAAGACGATCAGCTCGTTCGTAACCTCGCGCGAACCCGGCCGCAACGAGCCCCCCGCAATATACACTTTTCCGCCGCTCACGGCGGCGCTGGTGCCGTGGCGTCCGTGCGGCATTGGCGCAAGCGCCTGCCAGCTGCTGGTCTTGAGACCGTATGCTTCGTTTTCGGCAAAAGTGTTGGGCGGCAGTTCGCCCCCGAGCACCAGGATCAAGTCCTGGTAGTAGGCGCCTGCAAGGCCGCTGCGCGGCGTCGGCAGCGGCGGTCCCGACGACCACGTGTTGGTTGACGGATCGTAGACGTCGTGCTGATCGACCCGAGTGCTGCTTGCGCCCGTGCGCCCGCCAATGGCGTGGATGCGACCCTCGGCCGCCACCACCGCCATGTGATCGCGCGCCTTCGGCAGGGGCGCGAGCTCCTTCCAGGTGTTCGTGGCTGGATCGTACATTTCATTGGTCGCGACCACCTGGTCGTCCGGATTGCGACCACCGACTGCGTAGATCTTGCCGCCAAGTTGCGCGACGCCGACCGATCCACGTGGCGCCTTCATCCGTGCAAGAATGCGCCAGCTGTCGGTCACTGGATCGTATTCGTAAGCGGCATTCTGCGCTTCACGATGCAACCAGCCGAGGAAGCCGCCGATGGCGTAGATCTTGCCGTTGAGGACCGCGGCGCCCGCGTGATCGAGAGCTTTCGGCAGGATTGCCCGCGCGCGCCAGGTGTCCTTCTCGATGTCATATTCCTGGTGATAGGGACCGGCCTCTCCGAGCACCATGCCACCAATCACGTGGATCTTCGTGCCGACCGCTGCCAGCGCCACCTCGTTAAGCGCGGCTGCCATCGGCGCCTTCTTGGTCCAGGTCCCTTGCGCGTTGCTCCCTTGCGCGTTGGCCGGGGTGATCATCCCGGCGGCCAGGACGCCTGCTGCCAGCATATTCGCTAATGCACCGAACAACTCGTCCTCCCTCTGGTCAATCAACGCGGTTCCTCTCTCGCATGCGACGATGCGTGGTCTCTGCCGGCATTTCGTCGCCGCGCCGAACGCATGATTGCAGAGCGCCAGAAAGGCGCCACTGCTGTCCACTGTTAGTGTTAATACGCGCCCGGCCATCGCTGGCGCACCCTAGCCCAGTCGGCTCGGCAGCCAGGTCGCAATCACCGGAACTGCAATGATCAAGGCGAGCAGTCCGGTAGGGTGGCTTGCGCGCGCCAGCGGCGGCGCTATCGTCCAATGATCGAATATTTGAGGAACCGGAGGGAGAAATGAGCTCAGTGAATTGTGCAAGGCATCTGCGGGGCGGCGCTGCTGCGGCATTGTGGCTCGCCCTGATGCTTGCCGGCGCGCATGCCGCGGAAGAAAAAACCTATCCGATGAAGTTTACATTTCCCACCATCAACGATTCGCTGCACCAGCTCGCAAAGAGCTACGCGGCCGCAGTCGAAAAGGACTCCGGCGGCCGGATCAAGCCGGAGATCTATCCCGCCAGCCAATTGGGGTCGATTCCGCGCCAGATCGAAGGCGTGCAATTCGGCGCGATCCAATGCGCGATCGTTCCCCCCGAGTTCTTTGTCGGGGTCGATGAGCGCTTCGAGCTGATGACGGCGCCGGGCCTTGTTACGTCCATGGAGCACGGACAGCGCCTTGCCGCGGATCCGGCGGTGCTCAAGCTCATGCTCGGGCTCGGTGCGAACAAGGGGTTGCGCGGTGTCGGACTGTTCAACATCACACCGTCTTCCATCATCGCAAAAAACGCGATCAGGCATCTGTCTGATTTCAAAGGCAAGAAAATCCGTATCTTTGCCTCGGACTTTCAGACCACTGCGTTCAAGCGCCTCGGCGTAACGCCGGTCGCAATGACTCTGGGCGACGTGCTGCCGGCCATTCAGCAGGGCGCGATCGACGGCGCGCTTGCCGCCATCACGGTCTATGCGACGATGCAGTATCAGGACGCGGCGAAATACGTCACCGAAACCGGCCAGCCTACGATCTTCGGCGTGATCGAGATCAGCCGGAAATGGTACGAGTCGCTGCCAGCGGATTTGCAGCAGATTGTCGATCGCGATGGCGCCGCCGCGGCAACGGAAATCAATTCGTTTACAATTGCGTTCAATGCGCGGGTGCGGCAGATGTGGCTGGACAAGGGCGGTGAGCTCATCAGCCTGCCGGGCGATGAGCAGTCGGCCATGATGGAAACGCTGGCGAGCGTGGGCGAGGACGTTTCCAAATCAAAGCCCCAGCTCAGCGCCGGTTACGAGCTGGTCACGGAGGCCGCGAAACGCACGCGGTAGGGGTATGTCGTCATCCCGGGGCGCGGCCGAAGGCCGCGAACCCGGGATCCATAATCCCAGGCCGACTGTGGTTATGGATTCCGGGTTGCCTCGCTGCGCTCGGCCCCCGGAATGACGGCCGCGTTCAGCCCACCGGCCGCTCGTCGGCAATGACCTTGCCGTCGTTCGGCAGCGTTCCCGGCGAGACCAGCCGAACGTCTCCGCGCAATTTTGTCACGGATTGAAGCGTGGCGGCGAGCGCGCTCTGCAACGCCTCGATCGGAGCGGCGGTTTCCGCCATCAACGTCATGACGTCCTGCTCGTTGCTGCGCGTGACGACGAGCCGCACGCGGCCAAGCTCGGGATGACGGCGCGCCAATTCCGCCACCTGCCTGGGGTGCACGAACATGCCCTTGACCTTGGTCGTCTGGTCGGCACGGCCCATCCAGCCGGCAATGCGCATGTTGGTGCGACCGCAGGGCGAGCGGCCCGGCATTAGCGCTGTAAGATCGCCCGTCGCGAGGCGGATCATGGGATAATCCGGATTGAAAGACGTCACCACGACCTCTCCCACTTCGCCCGCGGGAACGGGATCGCCGGTGCCCGGCCGCACGATCTCGAGCAGCAGGTTTTCATTGACAATCATGCCTTCGCGCGCGTCGCTCTCATACGCGATGACGCCGAGCTCGGCGGTCGCGTAGCACTGGAGCACCTTGACGCCGCGCGCGGAGAGCTCCTGGCGCAGCGATCCCGGCAGCGCCGCGCCTGAGACGAGGCCGCGCTTGAGCGAGGAAACGTCCTTGCCGGCCTTCGCCGCCGCGTCGAGCAAAATCTTGAGAAAATCGGGAGTGCCGGTATAGCCTGCCGGATTGAGATGGGCGATGGCTTCGATTTGCTGTTCGGTGTTGCCGGTGCCGCCGGGAATCACCGCGCAGCCCAGCGTTTGCGCACCCGACTCCATGATGAAACCGCCGGGCGTGAGATGATAGGCAAATGAGTTGTGCACGACATCGCCCGGGCGAAAGCCGGCAGCAAACAGCGCGCGCGCGGCGCCCCAGAAATCCGAACCCATGCCCTGCGGCTCAAAGATCGGACCGGGCGACATCAGCAACCGGCGCATGCGTCCGGGCGCGGTGACATTGAAACCTCCGAAGGGGGGCCGCTCGCGCTGCCTCGTTGCAAGCTCCGCCTTGCGCAGTATCGGGAGCTGCGCGAGATCCGCGCGCGAGGTCACGCCGTTGGCCGCGATGGCGCTCAACTGCTCCTGCCATCCCGATGCGCTCAAGGCAAGCGCGATGAGATCGGGCAAGCGGCCGCACAGGGCCTGCTCGCGCGCCTCGGGATTGCGTGTTTCAAGCTCGTCGTAATGGTCGAGCGGCATCCGTTCGCGCCGTGGATCTGATCACGCCAGCCAGCGCTTGCGGCGGCGATAGTGCTTGCCCTCGCGGAACGATTTTCGTTTGCCTTCGGCCATGCCGAGATAAAACTCTTTCACGTCCTGGTTCTCGCCCAGTGCCTTGGCCTCGCCGTCGAGCACCACCCGGCCGTTTTCGAGGATGTAGCCATAGCGTGCATATTTGAGCGCCATATGGGTATTTTGTTCCGCCAGCAAGAACGAAACGCCTTCCTTGGCGTTGAGATCGCCGACAATCTTGAAAATCTCCTCGACCAGCTGAGGCGCAAGCCCCATGGAAGGCTCGTCCAGGAGGATCATCTTGGGGCGAGACATCAACGCGCGTCCGATCGCACACATCTGCTGCTCGCCACCGGAAATGTAGCCGGCGATTGAGCCGCGGCGCTCCTTGAGGCGGGGAAAATAGCCGTAGACCAGATCGAGCGCGCGCCTCACCTCGGCATGGCCGTCGCGGCGCGTGAAAGCGCCGGTGAGCAGGTTG
Organism: uncultured Xanthobacteraceae bacterium; assembly: GCA_955652925.1. Taxonomy (GTDB): domain Bacteria; phylum Pseudomonadota; class Alphaproteobacteria; order Rhizobiales; family Xanthobacteraceae; genus VAZQ01. Next base: position 5,390 of record CATPCO010000100.1, read on the forward strand.
TCCTCAACCGTGAGATGGGCGAAGCAATGGCGGCCTTCCATCACTTGAATGCAGCCGCGCCGTACCAGCTCGCTCGGCGTGCGCGCGTGCACCTCTTCACCGTCGAAGATGATGGAGCCCTTGGTCACTTCACCGCGCTCGGCCGACAACAGGTTCGAGATGGCCTTGAGCGTGGTGGATTTGCCGGCGCCGTTTGCGCCGAGGAGCGCCACGATGTCGCCCTTCCTCACCTGCAGCGACACGCCCTTGAGCACCAGGATGACGTGGTCGTAGACGACCTCGATGTTGTTCACCGAAAGAATAGCGGCGGCCGCCGGTGCGGCCGCCACAGCACGGTCCTGCGCGCCCGCGGCAGCAGGAGGCGGGATGGGCGCCTCCCGTGCATCGCGTTCGGCCGGAATGGACATCAGTTCATCAGGCAGCCGACCTGGATTTTCTTCTCGGCTGCATATTTGGCAGCGGCATCTTTCACCATGGGCAAGATGACGCTGTCGTCCGAGGTGTACCAGTCCGACGTGATGCTCCAGTTCTTGCCGTCCCAGGTCTGGATGCGGCCCGTGCGCGCGCCTTCATGGTCGGCGCATGAGACCTTGACCGGCTTCAGCACGCCTTCGAAGCCGAGTTGCTTGATACGGTCCTCGGTGAGATTGAGATTTTCAAGCCCCCAGCGCACCTGCTCTCCGGTCATCGGCTTCTTGCCGAACTTTTCCTGCGCGGTGCGAACGCCTTCGATGCCGAGCATGGCATTGATCAAGCCACGGACATAGAGGATCTCGCCGGTCTCCTCCCATTTGGCGAGCCCCTGACCCTTATCGTACACGAATTTCTTGAGGTCTTCGTGCAGCTTGAACTGACCGGAGGTGTGCTGGAGCGTAACGGAATGGTACCCCTTCGCGCCGTCCTCCGCAGGACGCACGTCAGGCTCGGCACCCGACCACCAGACCCCGTACATCTTGTCGCGGGGATAGCCGACCGCAACCGCTTCCTTGATGGCGGTTGAATTCATGACGCCCCAGCCCCACAGCAGCACGTAGTCCGGACGATTCTGGCGAATCTGCAGCCAGGTCGCCTTCTGCTCCACACCGGGATGGGTCACTGGATAGAGCAGCGCTTCAAACCCGTGCATCTGCGCACGCTTCTGCAACAGCGCGATCGGCTCCTTGCCGTAGGGAGAGTCATGATAGACAAGCGCGATTTTCTTTCCCTTGAGCTTGTCGAAGCCGCCTTCCTGCTTGGCAATGTGCTGCAGGATGATGTCGGCCGCGGTCCAATAGGTGCCGAGCAGCGGGAAATTCCACTGGAATACCGAGCCGTCGCGCGACTCCGACCGGCCGTAGCCCATGGTGATGATCGAGATCTTGTCGATCGGCGCTTTTTCAGTGAGCGCAAAGGTGATCCCGGTCGAGAGCGGAATGATGAAGGACGCCCCGGTGGGGCCCTTACCCTTCAGGCGCTCATAACATTCGACGCCGCGATCGGTGGCATAGCCGGTATCGCATTCCTCGTAGGTGAGCTTGACGCCGTTGATGCCGCCGTCGCGCTCATTGATGAGCCTGAAGTAGTCGCCCAGCCCATTCGCGAACGGGACGCCGTTCGGAGCATAGGCGCCGGATCGATAGACCAGCATGGGAATGAACTGCTCATTCTGCGCGAGCGCCGGAGCGGCAAGCGCGGAGCCGAGAAGGACCCCTGCAAGCGCCACCCCGAAGTTTCGTATGGTCATGGCTTTCCTCCATGTGTTGGATTGACGACCTTGATTGGCCGGCCACCCGGTGCGGGCGGCTCGCGCCCGCGTGCTGACCTGATAGTGCCTTTTATTTGCTCGCGCCTCAATATGGGAAGGGCCAAAGGCGAAGCTTTTCCTTACCGATCGTCCATAACCGCGCGAGGCCATGGGGTTCGGCGATGAGGAAAAATATGATTGTCGCGCCGAACAGCATGAACTCCATGTGGGATATTGCCGCGGTCGAGATGGGAATTCCGAGCCAAAGCGGCAGCTGATTGAAAAAGATCGGGATCACGACGATGAAAGCGGCGCCCAGGAACGATCCCAGGATGGTGCCGAGACCGCCGATGATGATCATGAAGAGCACCTGGAACGACCGGTTGACGTCGAAGGCCAGGGGTTCCCACGAGCCCAGCCGCAGAAACGCCCACAACGCCCCGGCCACCCCGATATAGAAGGACGAGACGGCGAAGGCGGACAGCTTGGCGTGAAGCGGCCTGATTCCGATAATCTCGGCGGCGATATCCATGTCCCGCATCGCCATCCACATTCGGCCGATCCGGCTACGCACCAGGTTCTTGGCCGCGAGCGCCAGCACAATCGCGCTCGCAAGCACAAAGATGTAAGTGCTGCGCGGCGTATCGATCGGGATGCCGAACAGGTCGATGCGGCCGACCGCGACCGAGCCCGACGGCGCGTAGTTGGTAAACCATTTCACCCGCGCGAAGACCCATTCCAGAAAGAACTGCGCGGCAAGCGTCGCGACGGCGAGATAGAAGCCCTTGATGCGCAGCGAAGGGAGCCCGAACAAAAGGCCTACCAGCATCGCCATGACGCCGCCGAAGAGGAACACCAGGATGATGTTCATCTCGGGCACACGCAGCGCCAGATTGTAGGCCGCATAGGCGCCGACCGCCATGAAGCCGCCGGAACCGAGAGAGAGCTGGCCGCAATAGCCGGTGAGGATATTGAGTCCGATCGCCGCGATCGAAAGAATGAGCACCGGAATGAGGACTTCCGTGTAGAGATACTGCCCCGCGAACAGCGGCACGACGAGGAAAGCGAATAGGATGAGGGCGATGACGAACCAGCGATCCTGCACGATCGGAAAAATCGCTTCGTCCGCCCGGTAGGACGTCTTGTATTGGCCGACCTCGCGATAGAGCACGGCGTCAAACCCGCTCGATGATGCGCTCGCCGAACAGTCCCTGCGGACGAACCAGCAGGAAGAGCAGCGCGAGCACGTAAGCGAACCAGTTTTCGATCCCGCCGCCCGCGAGGTCGAATGTGCGGATGAGGATCGGTGCGAGCAAAACCTCCGAGAGCTTTTCCCCCGCCCCGATGATAAGCCCCCCGACGATCGCGCCGGGGATCGAGGTGAAGCCCCCCAGAATGAGCACCGGAAGCGCCTTGAGCGCGACCAAGGATATCGAGAATTGCACGCCGAGCTTGGCGCCCCACATCATGCCCGCGACCAGGGCAACGAGACCGGCCACCGCCCAGACCATGAGCCAGATCTGACCGAGCGGAATGCCGACGGACTGGGCAGCCTGGTGATCATCCGCGACCGCGCGCAGTGCCCGGCCCACGCGCGTGACCTGAAAAAATACCGCGAGAACGATCACCATCACCGCGCAGATGACCGCTGCAATCAGCTCGGTCGGGTCGATCAGGAGGCCTCCGGGAAACATCGATTCCAGCACAAAGACTGGATTCGTGGGGAAACCCAGATCGATCTTGTAGATATCGCTGCCCCAGATGCTCTGACCGAAGCCTTCGAGAAAATACGCAATGCCCAACGTCGCCATGAACAGGATGATGCTGTCCTGATTGATCAGATGGCGCAGCACCAGGAACTCGATCGCATAGGCGAGCGCAATCATGATCACGATGGAGAGCGCAAGCGCGACGATCAACGGCATGAATTCCGCAAGCCGCGCAAGCGAGAGCGCCGCGAACAGCACCATGGAGCCCTGGGCGAAATTGAATACGCCTGAGGCCTTGAAGATCAGCACGAATCCGAGCGCGACCAGGGAATAGAGCACGCCGGTCAAAAGCCCGCCGATCAGGGTCTCGAGCACCGGGCCCAGCATGTCAGTGACTCACGCCGAGATAGGCATCGATCACGGCGCGATCGGCCTGCACCTCGGCCGGCGTGCCGTCGGCGATCTTCACGCCATGATCGAGCACGAGCACCCGGTTCGACAGGTCCATCACCACGCCCATGTCGTGCTCGATCAGAGCAATGGTGGTTCCGAAATGTTCGTTGAGATCGAGGATATAGCGGCACATGTCCTCCTTTTCCTCGATGTTCATGCCGGCCATCGGCTCGTCCAGCAGGAGCAGATCGGGTTCCATGGCGAGCGCGCGGCCGAGCTCGACGCGCTTCTGCAGCCCGTACGGAAGCTTGCCGACCGGAATCTTGCGGATGTGCTGGATCTTGAGAAAATCGATGATCTGTTCGACCAGGAGCCTGTGCTCCATTTCCTCAGAGAGCGCCGGTCCCACCCGCAAGACCTGCCAGAAAAAGCCGCGCCGCATTTTGAGCGAGCGTCCGGCCATGATGTTGTCGAGCGCGGTCATTCCCTTGAACAGCGCAACGTTTTGAAATGTGCGGGCGATACCCCCGAGCGCGGCCTCGTAAGGACGCATGCGCGAGCGGGTCTGACCCTTGAATGTGATGCGGCCCCGCTGCGGCTGATAGAAGCCGTTGATGACATTGAGCATCGACGTCTTGCCGGCGCCGTTGGGTCCGATAATGGCCCGGATCTCGCCTTTGCGGATATCGAACGAGACGCCGCTCACCGCTTTGACGCCGCCGAAAGCCAACGACACGTCATCGACCGAGAGCAGCACTTCGCCCGCCGCGATCTGCTGCTTGGTCGGAGCTCTCACGCGGGCTTTCCCCCAACGCGGTTATGCGGCTTTGTCCAGAACCGCTGGTGCCGGGATCGGGCTCACATCGCGGATTTTCACGCGCGCGGACAGCACGCCCTTGCGGCCGTCCTCGAAAGTCACTTCGGTCGCGATGTCGGCCTCGCTCGCCCCGCTATAGAGCGCAGTCAGGAGAGGCGCATAGCGCTCCGCAATAAACCTGCGGCGCACCTTCTGCGTCCGCGTGATTTCGCCGTCATCGGGATCGAGCTCCTTGTGCAGGATCAGGAAACGGCGGATCTGGGCGCCCGCCATCGCTGGCTCCTGCGCCAAGGACCGGTTCACTTCCGCGACATGTTCCGCGAGCATGTCATAGACCAGAGGATGTGCGGCGAGCTCCTGGTACGAGCCATAGACGACGTTGTTGCGCTCCGCCCAGCTGCCCACCGCGGTGAGATCGATGTTGAGAATGACGCAGACGAAGTCACGCTTGTCGCCGAAGGCGACCGCCTCGCGGATGTTGGGATAGAACTTGAGCTTGTTCTCGAGGTATTTCGGCGCAAACAGCGTGCCGTCGTTGAGCCGGCCCACGTCCTTGGCGCGATCGATGATCTTGAGGTGGCCGGTCTTGGCATCGATGATCCCGGCATCGCCGGTGCGCACCCAACCATCGGGTGTCTTGGTCTCGGCCGTCTTCTCAGGCTCCTTATAGTACCCCGCAAACACCCCCGGCGATCGAAACAGCACTTCACCGGTCTCCGCCACCTTGACGTCAACATCGATGTTCGGCTTGCCGACGGTGTCGGCGTAGATTTCGCCGTCAGGCTGGGCGGTAACGTAGACCGAGGCTTCCGTCTGCCCATAGAGTTGCTTGAGGTTGACGCCGATCGAGCGCCAGAACCGAAAGATTTCCGGGCCGATTGCTTCGCCGGCGGTGTAGGCGAGACGAACGCGGGAAACGCCGAGCCGGTTGCGCAACGGTCCGTAAACGAGGAGGTCGCCGAGCCGATACATCAAGCGTGCATGCAGCGGGACTTTTTCGCCATTGAGAATTTTTTCACCCCAACGGCGCGCCAGCCCGATGAAATAGTTGAATGCTGCGCGTTTGAGCCGGCTTGCATCCTCCATCCGCACCATGGTCAGCGTGAGCAGGTTCTCGTAGGTGCGGGGAGGCGCGAAGGCATAGGTCGCCCCGATCTCGCGCCGGTTCTCCGCCACCGTTTCCGGGCTTTCCGGGCAATTCACGCAGAACCCGGCCGTGAACGGCTGCGCATATGAAAACATGTGGTCGCCGACCCAGGCGAGCGGAAGGTACGCGATCACGTCTTCTTGGGGACCGAGATTGTCGAAGCGATTTGCATTCACGGCCGAGACGATCAGATTCTCGAACGTCAACATGACGCCCTTGGGCTGCCCGGTCGTGCCCGAGGTATAGAGGATCACGGCGAGATCCGAGCCTTTGCCCTGGACGACGCTCGCCTCCCACCATTGCTTGCCGTCGGCTGCGAGGCGCTCGCGGCCGAGCTTCTGCACGTCGTCGATCCAGTTGAGGCGCGTGTGATCGTAATTACGCAGCCCTCGCGGCTCGTCGTAGATCACGTGCGACAGCCGCGCCAGCCGATCCGAGATCGAGAGGATCTTGTCGACCTGCTCCTGGTCCTCGACAACGGCAATCGTCACCTCGGCGTGATCGAGAATGAACGCCATCTCTTCCGCGACCGAGTCCGCATAGATCGGTACCGGCACGGCACCGAGCGATTGTGCGGCACACATCGACCAATAGAGGCGGGGCCGGTTGCCCCCGATAATGGCGAGCTTGTCGCCGCGCTTGAGGCCCAGCGCCGAGAGCCCCAAAGCGAGCGCGCGGACCTCTTCGTGCACCTGCGACCACGTCCAGGCGCGCCAGATGCCGAGGTCCTTGTGCCGGTAGGCCGGGCGCTGCGCGAAGATTTGCGCGTTGCGGATCAGGAGCTTGGGAAACGTGTCTTCAGCCGTGCTCGGTGCCAAAGCAATCCTCCCGGTTCGCAGAAATAAGGTTTGTCTGGTGGTGCTCGTCTGCCTTTATCGACAGTTCTTTGTCACTCCATAAGAAGATGGGCACGCCCCGGGGTCAAGCCGGGAATTCGTCTCTAATGCTTACTCCGCCGCCCGCAGGAGTGGCGCAGGGCCTGCGCGGAATTGCTCGAGCAGGGCCGCTTCGTCCGCCTTGGCCGCCTGCAAGTGTCGCATCTTGACGTGTCCGAAACCACGGATCTTCTCGGGGATGGAGGCGAGGCCGACGGCAACGGCATGGTTATCGGGATTGAGCGCCGGGAGCACCTCCTCCAGCATCGCCGCATAGTCGCGCACGAGCTGGCGCTCGATGCGGCGCTCCTGCGTATAGCCGAAAGGATCGAACGGCGTGTCCCGCAGAAACTTGAATTTCGCGAGCCATTTGAACACGGAAAACATCCACGGACCGAACGTGAGCTTTCTGGGCTCGCCAGTCGATTTGTTCATCGGTGCCAGAAGCGGGGGAGCGAGGTGAACGTGGAAGCGAAGGTGCTCGCCCCCAAGCTCGTCCGCGACCTGGCGCATGAACGATCCGTCGGAATAGAGCCGCGCGACTTCGTATTCATCCTTGTAGGCCATCAACTTGAACAGATAGCGCGCGACCGCCTCGGCCAAACCAGTTCTGCCGGGAGCACGCTGGCCTTCCACGGTCCTCACCCGATCCACCCATTCGCGGTAGCGCCTGGCATAACGGGCATCCTGATACGATGTGAGAAATGCCGCCCTGCGCGCGACCATCTCATCGAGTGACTGCGAGAGCTGATGGGCATCACGCCGCTGATCGGGCGCGGGCGCGATCATGCTCTCGATCGCGCTCCAGTCGACGGCAGCACGCCGGCCCCACCGGAACGCTGCCTTGTTCATGTCCACCGCTTCGCCATTCAATTCGATCGCCTGCTCGATCGATGCGGCCGAAAGCGGCAAAGCTCCGAGCTGATACGCGTAGCCCACGAGGAATATATTTGTGCCCACGGTATTGCCGAACAACGCCGTTGCCGCCCGGCTCGCGTCAATGAAACGCGTCTGCTCGGCCCCGGCCTGCGCCGTGATCGCCCGTTTGAGCCGCTCGGTCGGCAGCGAGTAATCGGGGTTGCGCGTGAAATCGCCGGGCAAAAACTCGGCGACATTGATGACCATGGCGGTGGCGCCGTGTTTGACCGCCGCAAGCACCTTCTTGTTTCCTGCAACAACGATGTCGCCGCCGAGCACGAGGTCGGCTGCGCCGGCCGCAATGCGGATGGCGTGGATATCCTCCGCCCGCTGCGCGATGCGCATGTGGCTGTAAACGGCGCCGCCTTTTTGCGCGAGGCCGGCCATGTCGAGCACGCCCACGCCTTTGCCCGCGATGTGGGCCGCCATGCCGAGAATGCCGCCGATGGTGACTACCCCAGTGCCGCCGACGCCGGTCACGATGATGTCGTAGGTTTGCTTGATGGGCGGCAGTACCGGCTCGGGCAGCCCTGCTTCCCGGTTACCGCCGAGCGGGTCGGGGTGAGAGGCGGCCAGCGCCGTGCCCTGCTTGAGGGTCGCTCCCGCAACCGTAACAAATGAGGGGCAGAAGCCCTTCACGCAGGAAAAATCCTTGTTGCAGCTGGATTGATCGATCGTGCGTTTGCGGCCCCATTCGGTTTCCCGCGGCTGGACCGACACGCAATTGGACTTCACGCCGCAGTCGCCACAGCCTTCACACACGAGCTCGTTGATGATCACCCGCTTGGCCGGGTCGGGATAGCGTCCGCGTTTCCTCCGCCGGCGCTTCTCCGCGGCGCAGGTCTGGTCATAGATCAGGACGGTGACGCCACCAAGCTTCGCAAGCTCCCGTTGCACCTCGATGAGATCGTCGCGGTGATAGATGGCAAAACCGCGCGGCCGGTCAGCCATTCGGGCGTATTTCGCAGGCTCATCGGTGACGATGACGACGCGCTTTGCTCCCTCCGCCGCTACCTGATGCGCAATTTGCGCGACGGTGAGGCCGCCGTCATTGGCCTGGCCGCCGGTCATGGCGACGGCGTCGTTGAACAGGATCTTGTAGGTGATGTTGATGCCGGCGGCGATCGCGGCGCGGATCGCCATGTATCCCGAGTGATTGTAGGTGCCGTCGCCGAGATTCTGAAACACGTGCGGGCGTTTGCTGAACGGCGCTTCCCCGATCCAATTGGCGCCCTCGCCGCCCATCTGCGTATATCCGAGCGTCGAGCGGTCCATCCATTGCGCCATGTAGTGGCAGCCGATGCCGGCATAGGCCCGCATGCCCTCCGGCACCACGGTCGACGAATTGTGCGGGCAGCCCGAGCAGAAATAGGGAAGGCGCACGGCCACATCGGTTGTCTCGGCGAGCCTGCGTTGCGCTTCCTTGAGCTGTGCCACGCGCGCCGCGATCGCTTCGTTCGACCCAACGCGCTGGAGGATGCGTTCGCCGATGCAGATTGCGATTTCATTGGGATCGAGCGCGCCCTTGACGGGGAACAGCCAGTTGCCCTGCTCGTCGCGTTTGCCGATGCAGACCGGCTGGTTGGCGCTGCCATAGAGCTCCTCGCGGACCTGAACCTCGATGAGCGAGCGCTTTTCCTCGACGACAATGATGAGCTCAAGACGATCAGCGAAGTTTGCCAGATCCTCGCGGCTGATCGGCCACGGGCAGGCGACCTTGAACAGGCGGATGCCGAGATCGTTACATTTGACCTCGTCGATGCCGAGCTCATCGAGCGCCTGGCGGACATCGAGATAGCTTTTGCCGACCGTGATGATGCCGATCTTCGGATTACGGCCGCCCGAAGTGATGTATTTGTTAAGCTTGTTCGCACGCACGAAGGCGAGCATGGCATCGCGCTTGTA
>CATPCO010000101.1 GCA_955652925.1 uncultured Xanthobacteraceae bacterium
CATGATCGCCCATCCGGCCTGGCAATTGCCGACCACACAGGGCCTGCCGTCGGCATCGGGGTGCAAGGCGATGACTTTTTCGAGGAAAATCGCCTCGGCACGGGCGATATCCTCGATAGTTTGGCCCGGCATCGGGTCAGGGAGGAAACCGACGAAATAGCAGGGATGTCCGGCCTTGAATGCGACGCCGATCTCGCTGTCGGACTTGAACCCGCCGATCCCCGGGCCATGCCCAGCGCGTGGATCGATGATGACGAAAGGCCGGCGCCGCGGATCGATCTCAACGCCCATAGGCGGGATGACGCGCACGAGGCAATAGTTCACGGGTCGATCGAGCGTGCGCCCATCAATGATGAGTTCGACCTCGTAGTCCAAAACATGCGGCGCCGTTTCGGCCAGGTGCTCGCGGTATTGATTTCCGCGTTGGCGCATCGTGTCCCAGAACAGCACCGTGCGTTGCGCCGCGTCGACCACGTACTCCATGGCAAGGGCAAATGGCCCGAACATCGACATGGGCAATTCGCTCCCTTTTGAGGGCAAGCTCTCGCTTCTGCTCATCGCGGATCTCCGTGCTCAGCCCCAGCTCAACGTCATGCCGACGTCACCCGGCACGCCGCCGGGGAAGTCGACGATCTGCACGCGCAGCCTGTAGCCGCGCGGCCGGAAGTACTTCTCCCACAAGTGGTAGATTTCCTTCGGCAGGCCGGTCAGCGTTTTTTCCCAGCCCGGCTCCTGCTGATTGATGGCACGCCCCTTATCCGTGCAGAGCTGGTTGGGAAATCGATGCACTTGGACTTCAGTCAGACCGTTGGCTGCCGCGCGCTCGATGATCTTGATCGCGCGCGCAATGGCTTCTTCGTCTGAGACGCCCGATGGCTTGGTGAGTTGATCCAGCAGCGCCTTTTTCTCGGCCTCTGCTTGCGCCCAGAGGCGCGCCTCCTCTGATGCCTTTTCAGCTTCAGCTAGCGCGATCTTCTGCGCGAAGTCCTTGGCCGAGGGCAGCAATTCGTCGGGCTTTTTAGCCATGTTTTACTCCCGCAACGCGGTGACAGCTTAGCATACAGCCATCATGTGACGAATTGAGGGTTCCTCACGTTTGACCCGCGCAAGCGGCGAAAGGCGCTGCATTATCAATCGATGGTTCCAGGCGTGCCTCGGTCGGTTCGTGGTTCAACTCATCGTGATCCGCGGACGCTGTAAAGGTTCCTATTGCGGAAAATCGCGCAGGGGTCTTTGATCCACGTCAATGAGCGCTGTTCCTCAGATGTCTGGGGGTGAGCGGCGCTTTGCGGGGAGGCATAGATCATGGCGAGTAAATCCAACGAGTCAGGCGCCTCGAAACCCGGGCCGATGGCGATGTTCGGTCAGGAGCCAAGCGAGGCGATCGGGAATCTGCAAAAGGAGCTTCTCGAAGCCTACGAGCAAGCCAGCCGCGCCTGGCTCGCCCGCGTGAAGTCGGAGGCGGACCTCTGGTCGGGGTTGGCGGCGAAACTGACCTCGACCCGCTCCATTCCCGAAGCCCTGGAATCGTATCAGAAATGTGTGGCGCAGCGAATGCAAATGGCCGCCGAAGACGGCCGGCAGCTGTTCGAGCAGTGCCAAAACATTACGCAGAAGATTACGCGAGCGCTTTCCAATGGGCGTCCGACGGGAAGTACGTGATAACGAGCAAGTGTCGTTGCATCCGCTCGCGCGAAGGAAGAAGGCCTCGGCATTACAAACTAAACAAATGACAAGCAGGCCTGGAATGGGAGAACGTCCATGGAAAAGGAACACGACGGCGTGGTCGCCGTAAGTCGACAGGCGCGGGAATGGGCGAAATTGCTGCGCAAGCTACGCTGGGTTGGATTGGACGAGGAGGCACGGCGTCTGGAGCTGGCTTTGAGCACGCTGCCACCGGAGGAAAGAAGCCCCGCGGCCGAGCTGCCGGGTACCGACTAGGACGCACTATACCGTTTTTGCGATTGAGATCTTTGCCGGCTCGCGCGCGCGACCGCGCGGCGCCCAGACAGCGTGTGGCCGTTGCGCGCACTTGCGTGACTTCCTGAAAGCACCGGCCATGCGGACTCTGTCCCTCGCTCAATCCGTGGCCATGATCCCCGATGGCGCAAGCCTCATGGTCGGCGGTTTCATGGCCGTGGGTACGCCAGAGCGCATCGTCGATGAGATCGTGCGTCAGAACAAACGCAATCTCACGGTGATCGCAAACGATACCGCGGCGCCGGGCAAAGGCATCGGCAAGCTCGTCGACGCCAAGCTGCTGCGCAGGGCGATTGTCAGTCACATTGGGCTCAATCCGGAGACGCAGCGGCAGATGATCGCCGGAACATTGGAGGTTGAGCTCGTCCCGCAAGGCACGCTCATTGAGCGCATTCGCGCCGGCGGCTATGGGCTGGGTGGGATTCTCACCCAGACCGGGATCGGCACGCCGGTCGAAGACGGCAAGCAACGCGTTGAGGTGAACGGCCCAAGAGCAAGAGGCCATCCATGATCCCCGCTGTGAAAGCCAAGCTCCTCGAAGGTAAACGAGGTCTGATCGTCGGCATCGCGAACGAGAATTCGATCGCCTGGGGTTGCGCCAAGGCTTTCCGCGCCTTTGGGGCTGACCTCGCTGTCACCTATCTCAACGACAAAGCGAAGAAATATGTCGAGCCGCTCGCGCGTGAGCTCGAAGCCCCAATCATGATGCCGCTCGATGTGAACGCGCCGGGACAGATGGAAGCGGTATTCGAACGCATCACCAAGGAATGGGGCAAACTTGATTTCCTCGTGCACTCCATCGCTTTTTCGCCAAAGGACGCGCTACAGGGGCGGGTCGTCGATGTCTCCCGCGAGGGCTTTCTCACCACCATGGATGTGTCCTGCTGGACCTTCATTCGCATGGCCCATCTGGCCGAGCCGCTGATGCGCAAGGGCGGCACGCTCTTCACCATGACTTATTATGGTAGCCAGATGGTGGTGAAGAACTACAACATCATGGGGGTCGCCAAGGCGGCGCTGGAGGCCGCCGTGCGCTATATGGCGGCCGAGCTTGGCCCCAAGGGCATCCGCGTGCATGCGATTTCGCCGGGACCGCTTGCGACGCGGGCCGCCTCAGGCATTCCCGAATTCGATGCTTTGCTCGACAAAGCCAAAGCAAAGGCACCTGCACGCAGCCTCGTGAGCATCGACGACGTAGGCGTCGCCACCGCCTTCCTCGCCCATGACGCCGCGCGCCTCATCACCGGTGAAACGCTCTACATCGATGGCGGCTACCACATCATCGATTAGAGCGAATCGCTGTTTCATACAATCTATCTCCTTTCGCAGATAGACAAACCAGTACGCAGCGCGACCATGATCAAGCCGCCGCGTGTGGCGGGCTTCATTCAAACCAGCTTGAATATCGCAAGCACGAGAATAACTTGCGCAATGAAGCCGCCAAAAAATGCAAGCGTGCGAACAACCGGGCTCCCGATCGTGTAGACAATTGCGTGCGCGAGCCGAGACCAGAAATACAGCGCGCAGGCAAGCCCGGTAACACGGGTCGAAATGTTGAGAAGCTGTGTAATCACGACCAGTGGCGCAAAGATGATAAGGTTCTCAATGGCGTTCATGTGCGCCGCCATCAACCGTTGCGCCCAGCCGCTTTGCGGCGCGTCGGCGGCCGAGGGATTGGACAGGGTGCCCATGACCCCGCGCACCGCAATGCGGTCGAGGATGTAGGGGATCCACATCAGACCCGTCATTGCCACCGTC
>CATPCO010000102.1 GCA_955652925.1 uncultured Xanthobacteraceae bacterium
CCTGCGCAGCCTTCACCACGCCAAAAGTCGCAGCGTGCCCGGGAATCGGCAGATCGCTCGCATCCTCGCTCGTGATCTGGAGAAAAACCCCGGTGTTCGGCCCGCCCTTGTAGGCTTGGCCGGTCGAATGGAGAAAGCGCGGGCCAAAGCCAACGCAAGTGGCGACATGCCTGCGGTCACGGATGGCAAGCCGCATCTTTTGCAAGATGTCCGTGTGCGCCTTGTCGCGTCCCACATAGGCGAGGAGAGCGGCATAATCGCCGGGCCGGGCGCGGCCAAAATGCGCCTTGAGAAAGCTTTCGAGGCTGCTGTCGCTGCCGGCGGCGCGCAACGCTTCGAGGTTGCGGTGATCCGTGTAGAGGTCGAAATTCTCTCCCGCGAGCACCGGCGTTTCCGCAGGCAACGCGCCCGATTTTTCGAACGCCGCGGTGAGCTCGCGCGTTTTCGCCTTGCTTGCTTCCACGTCGGGCTGATCGAAGGGGTTGATGCCGAGGACCGCGCCCGCAACCGCAATGGCGATCTCGAACCGGAAGAATTCCTGGCCGATGTGCTCGACCGATTTGAGCACAATGCGGACCACAGGATGACCCGCTTTCTCAAGCGCGCTGACTGCGCTGGCATGAGCGGAATCAAGCTCGTCCTGCGTGCGCAGATCAATGAAGAACCGATCCTGCCCGTATATCTGCGGCGGTCCAGGCGGCTCGGCATCGACCGGGATAAGCCCCTTGCCGTTCTTGCCCGTGGACTCGGCGATGAGCTGCTCCGCCCAGGCGCCGAAAGCCGCGAGGCGAGGAGAAGCAAGCATCGTCACCTTGTCGCGGCCGTTCCTTCCGGCCACGCCCAACGCAATTCCGAGCGCGGCGCCGGGATTATCGGAAGGCGGCACATCGCTCCCGCAGGAGCGCACCATGATCTGCGCGGCATTGAGAAAGCGTTCCACATCGATGCCCGCAACCGCGGCCGGCACCAGGCCGAACGGTGAGAGCACCGAATAACGCCCACCAATGCTCGCTACGCCGTGGAAGGTGCGACGGAAGCCGTCCTGCTCAGCCGTCTTTTCCAGTGCAGAGCCCGGATCGGTGATGGCGATAAAATGCCTCCCAGCCTTCTCGCGGCCGACCGCGTCCGTGACCAGCTGGAAGAAATAATCCTTGAGGATATTGGGCTCGGTGGTGCCACCCGATTTGCTCGAGACGATGAACAGGGTTTTGGAGATGTCGACGGCAGCTTGCGCCGCTCTGATCTGTGCCGGGTCGGTGGAATCGAGAATACGCAGCCTCGGAAAGCCCGCTTTCTGACCGAACGTTTGCGCGAGTACCTCCGGACCGAGACTGGAGCCGCCCATGCCGAGCAGGAGAGCATGGGTAAATTTCTCGCGCTTTACCTCCTGAGCAAAGGATTGGTAGGTCTCCAGCTGCTTGCGGCCTTCGCGCACGCAATCGAGCCAGCCCAGCCACTTGTCCTCATCCGCATTCGTCCACAGCGATTTGTCGCGATGAAAAAGGCGCCGCACGTTGCCCTTGGCGCGCCAGGTATCGAGCATCTCGCCCACGGATTTGTTGAGCGCGCCCGGCAGGGCGAACGTCTGGTTGTCGACCCGATCGGCCAGGATGGTGGCGCGTTTCTTCGCCACTGCGCCGAGAAGCTGGTCGAATGAGTCCGCAAAAAGCTCGACGCCCTCATCGAGCAGCTTTTGCGTCACCATGTCGAGCGAGATTCCTGTGCGCGCGAGATCGCTCAGGACGCGTTCGGCCTCGCCGATATTTTCTTCGAGGCTCAAGCGCGGCTTGCCATGGTCGCGGAAAGCATCGAGGGTGGCCGGGGGAACCGTGTTCACCGTATTCGGCCCGATCAGCTCCTCGACATAGAGGGCGTCGCTGTACGCCTTGTTCTTGGTGCCGGTGCTGCCCCAAAGGAGGCGTTGGTGCTTTGCTCCTTTTTTCTCGAGGCTCTGCCATCGCTCGCGGGCGAACAGTCGTTTGTAGCGCTCATAGGCGAGCTTGGCATTCGCGATTGCGACTTTGCCCTTGAGCGCCGCAAGCCGCGCCTTCTCGTCCGGATCGTTGGCTTGCGCGATTTTCTCGTCGAGCAGCTTGTCGACGGCGGTATCGATGCGGCTCACAAAGAAGCTTGCCACGCTCGCAATATGTGAGAGATCGCCCTGTCTGGCTGCAACTGCCTCAAGCCCGCTGACATAGGCTTCAACGACTTGCTCGTAGACATCCTGCGAAAAGAGCAGCGTGATGTTGACATTGATTCCCTCGCCGATGAGCGTCTGGATTGCAGGCAATCCCGGTGGTGTCGCGGGAATCTTGATCATCAGGTTCCTGCGATCGACTTCCCGCCACAGCCGGCGCGCCTCGGCAATGCTCCCCTGCGTGTCCATGGCGAGATAGGGCGAGACTTCCATGCTGACAAAGCCGTCGACGCCGTGGGTGGCATCGAACACCGGGCGAAGCACGTCGGCGGCATGCTTTATGTCTTCGACCGCAAGGCCTTCGTAGAGGTCGGCCACCGCGCGATCACTGGTTGCGAGCGCCTGCTTGATGGCAGCGTCATATTCGTCGGAATGGCCGATGGCCTTCTCGAAAATCGAAGGATTGGAGGTGACACCGCGCACTCCGTCTTCGTCGATCAGCTTCTTTAGTTCGCCTTTGGCGATGAAGCCGCGCGCGAGAAAGTCGAGCCAGATCGATTGACCGTAATCCGCCAGCGCCTTGACCGTGTTCATGCCGCATTCCTTGCAATTTGTTGCCTGGCGGCGTCCATCACCTTGTCGGGCGTGAAGCCGAATTTCGCCATCACATCCTTGATGGGCGCCGAGGCGCCGAAACTGCGCATCGCAATGATTGTGCCGCGGCGACCCGCGTAACGGTCCCAGCCGATCGGCGAGCCGGCCTCGACCGTCACGCGCGCCTTGACCTGCGGCGGCAACACGCTGTGGCGATAGGCTTCATCCTGCTGCTCGAACAACTCCCATGACGGCATGCTGACCACGCGTGCCGCGATTCCCTCCCGCCGCAACCGCTCGTAAACCTCGACGCAGAGATGGACCTCGCTGCCGGTGCCGATGAGGATCAGTTTCGGTTGTCCGTTCTGCGCGTCGGCCATGACGTAGGCGCCGCGCGCGAGGCCTTGCGCGGAGGCGTAGCGGTTGCGGTCGAAGACCGGCAAAGCCTGGCGGCTGAGAGCAAGACAGGCCGGCCGGTGCTGCAAGCCGAAAATGACGCGGTAGGCCTCGCGCGCCTCGTTCGCATCGGCCGGGCGCAACACGATCATGTGCGGAATGGCGCGCAGCCCCGCGAGCTGCTCGATGGGCTCGTGCGTCGGTCCATCCTCGCCCACTCCGATTGAATCGTGGGTGAACACGTGAAAGACCGGAATCTCCATCAACGCTGCAAGCCGGATCGGCGGGCGCATGTAGTCGCTGAAGATGAGGAAAGTCGCGCCGAAGGCGCGCAGGCGCGAGAGAACGAGACCATTGACGGTGGCGCCCATGGCATGCTCGCGGATTCCGAAATGCATGGTCCGCCCGCCCGGCGCGCCCGGCTCGAGCGCACCCGCGCCGTCGAAGGAAAATTTGGTCTTCGTTGAGGGAGCAAGATCGCCCGCTCCGCCGATAATCCAGGGCACGCGCTCGGCGATGACATTGAGCACCTTGCCGGAAGCGTCCCGCGTTGCCATGCCCTTCTCGCTCGGCGGGAATGTCGGCAGGTCCGCATCCCATCCGTCCGGCATCTCGCCGGATAGAAGCGTCGCGATCTGCGCTGCGAGTTCGCGATGCTCACGGCGGTAGGCCGCAAACATGGCCTCCCACGCTTCTCGCGCCGCGCGGCCGCGCTGGCCGATGCCCTGGTGGAAGGTTTCGTGCACTCCGTCAGGAACGAGGAACTGCGCGTCTTGCGGCCACCCGTAGAATTTCTTGGCAAGGCGCACCTCTTCCTCGCCAAGGGCATCACTGTGAGCAGACGCGGTGTTCTGCTTGTGGGGCGCCCCGTAACCGATGATGCTGTTGACAATGATCAGGGTCGGGCGATCGTTGCTTCGTTGAAACGTTTCGAACGCTTGGGCGAGCTGGTTGCGATCGTTTGCGTCGCTCACATGCAGGACGTTCCAGTGGTAGCCTTTGAAGCGGGTCGCGACATCCTCGCTGAACGCAAGCTCCGTGTGTCCTTCAATCGTGACGGTGTTGTTGTCGTAGATCCAACACAGATTCGAGAGACCGAGATGGCCGGCGAGGGAAGCTGCTTCGCTCGCCACGCCTTCCATCATGTCGCCGTCGCTGCAGATGACATAGACGTCATAGTCGAACAGCGTGAAGTCGGCCCGGTTGTAGCGTGCGGCGAGCCAGCGCGACGCGATCGCCATGCCGACGCTGTTTCCGCAACCCTGGCCCAACGGTCCGGTCGTGGTTTCGACGCCGGTGGTCAAGCCGTACTCGGGATGGCCTGGCGTGACGCTGCCGATCTGGCGGAAGCGCTTGATGTCGTCGAGAGTGACCGCAGGTTGGTCGGTGACTCTAAGTCCGTCCGCGCGACGCACGCCCACAAGGTGCAGCAAGCTGTAAAGCAGCATGGAGGCGTGGCCGGCTGAGAGCACGAAGCGATCGCGATTGGGCCAAAGGGGATCGGCCGGATCGTAGCGGAGGAAGTCCTGCCACAGCGTGTAGGCGACTGGGGCAAGTCCCATCGGCGCGCCGGCATGTCCGGAATTCGCCTTCTGCACGGCATCCATGGCCA
>CATPCO010000103.1 GCA_955652925.1 uncultured Xanthobacteraceae bacterium
GTGGGACTGTGCATGCGCAAGTAGCGCTTTTGTCCCGGGCGCAGCGCAGCGTGAAACGCTGCGTTGCGGAACCGGGACCTTCACGGTCTGTGGCGATGCCGGATCAGCAGCGCACCGCGACGCGCCACGCAAAACCTTAAGAGGCACCCGTTCGGTCATCGCGCGTTGCGCTGCGCTGCATCCGGCACACAATTTCAATCGCGTTTCGGGATACTTGCCTTCTCGATCACGGCCGCCCATTTGGCGATGTCGCTGCGCATGCGCTGCGTCATCGCCTCGGGTGTGCTCCCGCGCATCTCCATGCCGAGCTTGCTTGCCTTCTCCTGCACATCACGGGCCGGCAGCACTTGGTTGATTGCCCGGGTAAGAATCTCGACAATTTCCTTTGGAGTGGCCGCCGGAACTGATATTCCATTCCAGCTCGTGACTTCGTAGTCCGGTATGCCGCTCTGCGCGACGGTCGGGATGTCGGGCAGATACGCGGTCCTTTGCGGGCCCGTCGACGCAAGCGGGCGGACCTTGCCGTCATCGATCGCCCCGTGCATGGCGGCATAGAACTCGAACGCCACATCCACGTCGCCGCGCAGGACCGCGGTCGCCATATCGGGCGACGTGCGGAACGGAACGATCGTCGCATTGATTCCCGCTGCACTGCGGAACAGCTCGGCGGCAAGATTCTGTGTGCTGCCGGGATTGATGGTCGCGATATTGAGCCGGCCGGGGTTGGCCTTTGCAGCCTTGACAACGTCCGCGACCGATTTCAGGGCTGACTCCGCCCTGGTCACAATCAAGAGGTCGAAAAAAGAAGTTGTCGAGGTCGAGGCAAAATCGGTCAGAATGTTATAGGGCAGCGTTCTGAAGAGAGACGCGCTGATCGCGTTGTTGTTGCCGGTCGTTAACAAGGTGTAGCCGTCGGGAGCCGCCGAGGCGCCCGCCTTGGCCGCAACAATACCGCCTGCGCCCGGCCGGTTCTCCACCACGAACGGCTGCTTGAGCTCCGCGCTGAGCCTGTCGGCGAGGATGCGCATGCCGGCATCGGCGATGCCACCGGCGGCATACGGCACGATGATCTGCACCGAACGGTTTGGATAGGACTGTTGCGGGTGGGTAGGCGTAAGGAGACCGATCACCAGCACAGATGCCACGGCTGCGCCAGCAACGCATTCCCGCGAGGCTTTGCGAGCTATTCGAGCCAAATCAATCATGCACCGTGCTCTAGCCTTCAATCACAAAACGGACAAGCGGCTCATCGGCTAGAGCCAGTTTCGATGACGTTCGATCACCACGCGATGGTGCAGCCCCGCGGCACCTCTCCCCCGCGGGGAGAGGTGGACCTGCTGGCTCGACCTCAGCGAAACACGCTCTAATGTTGCCGATCTGGGTAAACCCGAGATCGGCCCGCGCGCCCCGGGCTGACACAAGAGCAATTTTCCTAAAATTTGAGTCATAGCTTTGACAGTTTTTCCAATTCTTTGCCGCACAATGCCCGCAGTGTGACAGGAGGCGAAACATGAACCGCATTCTCTCATTCTTGCGCGACACCTAAGGTGCAAGCTCGATCGAATACGCCATGCTCGCGATCGGGGTCGCGGTCGCGATTATCGTCGCGGTGCAGAATCTCGGTGCCACCGTGGACGAAACGTACAATTCGGTTAACAACGCCCTCAACAACTAATCGAGGCCACGCCGAGGCCGCACATGAATTTCGTCACCTCCCAACTCGCATCTGTACCAGCCGCAGCGTGTGGCTGGAACGGCGCGGCCGAGCGGCGGATATCGCCGCGCCGGCGGACCTACAAGGTCGCGCGCATCGGGTTTGGCGGCGGGCGGGCGGTGATAAACTGTCTCATCCGCAATCTCTCGGAAACGGGCGCCTGCCTGGGGGTGGAGAGCCCAATGGGTATTCCGGACGAGTTCAATCTCGTGTTCGAGAGCGGCGAGCCCTCGCGCATGTGCCGCGTGATGTGGCGCAAGGCAAAGCTCCTCGGCGTCGCATTCTTGTGATGCGGAGCGTCGCCATGCCGCGAGCGGAAAAATCCATGCTGGAGCTGCGAGCCGAGCCCCGCAAAAGCATGACCCAGGCGGGCTGGATCGTCGAGGATGGCGGCCGGAAAAGGCCCTGTCTGTTGACGAATCTTTCGAAAAGCGGAGCCAAGATCACCCTCCTCGCGCGCAACGAGCTCCCGCCGGAGTTCACGCTCTGTGTCGGAGAGATGTCACGGCGTAGCCGAATGATCTGGCGCACCTGCTTTAACGCGGGGCTCCAGTTCGAGCCGGCGCATTCGCCCTGAGCTTCGACAACGCTGCGCGGATTGGTGCGAATGGACCGTATTTGTGCTGCTGCTCGGAGAAACCTTCGGCATAGGGTCCGTATGGCGTGTCCACGGGCTTTTGCAGCAGGTCAGGATAATCGTGCTCCAGCCCGGCTTTGTGCGATCGCGGCTGCGAGATCATGAATGCCGCGACATCCCACGCTTCCTCTGCCGTGAGTTGCGGATTGAGGTAGTCGGTGCCATGCGGCATGTTGAAATGAACGAAATTGGCAGCCGTGATGAGCCGCGCCATTCCAGCTCCATCATTGAAGCTGTCGCGGCCCCATAACGGCGGCATGACATAGCCGAGGTCGACGCTCGGAATGCTCCGGCGCACTCCCGCTCCGTCGGACCCGTGGCATGTGGCACAGGCGCGCGCGTAAACTGGCTCACCGCGCGCGGGCTCTGCCGCCCGGGTGAGCTCGGGCATTTTTCCCGCGCCCAACCCCGGCAGTTCCTGTCCCGGCGGCACGCCCGTCGACAGGAACTTGATGTAGGCCACAATTGCCTGCATTTGCGGAGCGTCGAGCGGCAGCGCCTGTCCGTTCATGCTTCGCATCATGCAGCCGTTGATGCGGCCCGCAATGGTGATTTCCTCGCCGGAGCGTGCGTTGTAGCGCGGGTACTCTGCGTACAACCCGAACAGGGCAAGCCCGAACTTTTTGGTCCCGGCTTCAAGGTGACAGTTGCCGCACGCCAGATTATTGCCGGCGTAGCGATGCGCGACGGCGGGCACCTCCGGTCCGATATGGGCATAGGTCGCGGTAATGAGATCGCGTCCGCGCCGCACCAGCCTGCCGAACTCATTATCGGGCAATGCGCCGACCTCGGGCACGGTCCATACCTTCGCGGTTTCCTGCGCCGTTGCGGCAAAGGGGCCCAGTAACGACCACGCCACACAAGTAAACAGAGCAGCGCCCCAGCAGGCCATTCGCGTGATCATGCGTTGAGCGTACCCTCTGTGACGATGACCGCATCGCCGGCGATCGAGGCGCCGGTAAGCGCTCCGCCGTCAATTTGCATTTCCAGGTGAATCACGCTCGGGCGGCCCATCTCATAACCCTGCTCGATTGCAATCTTGTGCGTCCCTGAGGAAAAGCCGCCACGCGCCGCCAGCAATCCCGCAAAGGCGGCAGCCGCCGAGCCGGTTGCGGGATCCTCGTGGATGCCCAGGAGCGGCGCGAACATTCGCGCCCGAAAGGTGGCGATGGTACCGCTACCGCTTTGCGGCGCGAACAGATAGACCACGCGCGGCCCGCTCGTACCAAAGCCATCCTCCCAGCGGGAGACGTCGGGCCGCACGCGCGTCAAGGCTGCGAGCCCATTGACCGGAACGAAGCAGATATCGATGCCGGCGGACCATTTTTCCGGCCTGAAGGCGCCGCAATCAATGTCTTCCGGCGCGAGATTGAATGCAGCCGCAATAATGGAGGTGTTGGCTTCCCATGCAATCTTGCGAGGCAGGATCGGAAGCTTGAATCGCGCGTGAGCAAGCTCGCCGCCTCTGGCGACGGCCTCGCAATGGACGGCGCCAATCTGCTCCTCGAGGATGAGGCGCGCCGGAGCACTATGCCTGTTCATCAACGCGAGCAGTGCCGCCGTGCCGACGGTGGGGTGACCGGCAAACGGCAGTTCCGCCGCCGGGGTGAAAATGCGCAGATGCGCGGTGTGGGCCGCATCGGCGGCGGGGTGAATGAACACGGTTTCCGGCAGGCCGAACTCGCGGGCAATGGCCTGCATGCGCTTGCTGTCGAGGCCATCGCTCGCATGCACCACGGCAAGCGGATTGCCGGCGAAGCGTTCCGCCGTGAACACGTCGAGCGTGGTGAAGCGCCGCTGCATTAACGCCGCCCTGCCGATCTGCTAGCCACCGTTTGCGCTGCATAGCATACTGCGCGAGCACCCACATGCGAAGCGCAGGGAAAGAGATGCCGATGCCATGGATCGAGGCTCTCAAATACGGCCTTACCGCACTTGCTGCTCTGTTCGGCTTTTGGGCCGCTGTGAAGGTCAAGGCGCAGGGGCAGGCGCCCACGGAACGGGGCACGCGCCTGATTGAACGCTTCATGCTGTTCTGCCTCGGTCTCCTGCTCGCGTCCGTCCTGCTTGCGCTGTACGAAGGCTTCTTCTTTCAGCAGAGCCCCCGGATGAAGCAGATGCGTCAAATCATCAGCAGAATAGATGAAGGCGTCGGCCGAGAGCTCAATGTCGAGAATGATGCATTTGCAGCGCTCGACTCGCACTCCAAGCAGGTAATCGATAACCTGATCCGGAGCATATGCGGGGAAATCGTCGAGCTCGATCAGATTGTCTCGTCGAATGCCCCGCCGCATTGCAAGGCCCGCCTGGAACGTCCCCCCGGCGGCTCACAGACGTGACGCCGCGTTGTTTGGACAGGCTTGCGCGTCTCCTGCGCAACCGGTTTGCTCTGTCTGCGATCGTTGTGGTTTTGCTCCCGCTCTGCGCAGCGGTCCGAGCCGACCAGCGCTTGCAGGAGATTCGCAGCTGGGCGTTCCAGCTGCAAAACGTCGATCCCGTCGAGATCAAGCTCAGTCCCTACGACCTGATCGTGATCGACTACGGCTTCGACCGGCGCAATGCGACCGCATTCCCGCGCGAAGTGGTCAACCTCATGCGCAGCAAGCCGGATGGAAAAAAGCGTCTGCTATTCGCCTATCTCAGCGTCGGGGAAGCCGAGAGCTACCGCTACTACTGGCAGGACAATTGGCTGACTGCCCGGCCGGAATGGCTGGAGCCCGAAAATCCGGACTGGCCCGGCAACTACCTCGTGCAATACTGGAATCCGCAATGGCAGGAGATCCTCTTCGGCAATCCGAATGCGTATCTCGATCGCATCCTCGCCGCCGGATTTGACGGGGTTTATCTCGACGGCGCGGACAAATTCGAGCAGTGGCGGCAGCGGCGGGAGAGCGCGGCCTCCGACATGGTCGATCTTGTCGGCGCCATTGCCTCCTACGCGCACGCGCAGCATCCGGATTTCTTGATCATTCCGCAAAACGGAGACGCTCTTCTCGGCATCCCCCGTTATCTGGATATCATCGACGGGTTTGCGCGCGAGGATTTACTCTACAGCGAGAGGGATGCGGAGGTCCGCAACTCGCCCCTGAGCGTCGCTGAATCCATCCGCCGCATGCGGCCTCTTGTTACCGCCGGCAAGCCGGTCCTGGTGATAGAATACACCTCCGACGCGCAGCTTGCCGCCGCCGTGCTTGATGAAATTCACGAGCTCGGCTTCATCGGCTATGTCGCCGCGCGCGATCTGCGATCGCTGTCGCCGCCCGCCTTGGGGTGCGGGTCGCGCGATTGCTCGCGATGAGCGTGTTTGTTTGTTGCGGTAGGGGCGGGTTTGAAACCCGCCCCTACAAGTACTACAC
>CATPCO010000104.1 GCA_955652925.1 uncultured Xanthobacteraceae bacterium
ATCAGGGGTGACGTCGATTGGAGACTGGGTGCAAGAAAGCCAAGTAGAATGGGCGTGATTGGACTACGAGTGATTGGCTGGTATGACACGAACGGTTTTGAAACCCGCCCCTACAAGAACCACCAGCGTAGTGCCGCTTCGCGGCCTCGGTTTGAGGTACGGCTTGCTCATATGCGATTGCCCTGCCCTTCGGGGAGGGATTACCGGCATCACTCCGGCTTGATGTTGGCCGCCTGCATGATCGGCCACCATTTCTCGAGTTCGGACTTGTGAAACGCGGCAAGACCCTCGGGTGTCTGCTCCTCGCGCGTCGCGATGACATGACCAAGGTCGCTGAGACGCTGGCGCACGGTCGGATCGGCCAACGCATCGATCAGCGCGGCGTCAAGTTTTGCGATGATATCGTCCGGCGTTCCCTTCGGAACCCAAATGGCGTTCCAGAATGAGATGTACATTCCGGGCACGCCGATTTCATCGAAGGTCGGAACGTCAGGCGCTCCGGGCCAGCGCTCATTCGACATCACTGCAAACGCCTTGATCTTGCCGCCGCGAAGAAACGGGAGAGTTTGTGACGCCTCGCCGCAGAACAGATCGATCTGGCCCGCCACCAGATCCTGCATCGCCGGCGCGCCGCCGCGGTAAGGCACGAGCGCAAAGCTCGTCCCGATCTTCTGTTGAAAATAAAGCAGACACACATGCGCCGCGCTGCCCGCTCCCACCGTCGCGGCCGAGATCTTGTCCGGGTTAGCCTTGAGCCAGGCAATCAGCTCCTTTGCATCTTTTGCCGGCAGCAGAGTCTTGCCCACGATCAGCAACGGCGTCGCGCTGATCATGGATACCGGACGCATTTCCAATACCGCCTCGCGCGCAGCGGGATACATCACGCCCGCCCCCACATTGCTGGTCCAATTTCCAAGCAGCGCCGTATAGCCGTCGGGTGCCGATCGCGCCGCGCGAACGACGCCCAGGCTCGCACCGGCTCCTGTGACTGTCTCGATCACAACGGGTTGGCCGAGCGTGATGCGCATGCGCTCGGCAAGAATGCGGGCCAGCGTGTCGGTCGGGCCGCCCGCCGGAAAAGGCACAATGAGGGTGATCGGATGGGATGGGTACGGCTGGGCGTGAGCACTCCCGACAACAGCGGCGAGTACAAAGCCGATCGCAACGGAGCGGATGTTCATGTCCCTTGCCTTTTTCGATTGCCGAGCATGACACCCTCGCAGCCGTTGGAAAAGTCGGCAACGCTGTCACGCCCCGCCTGCCTCCATTTGCGGAAACTGCTACAAAAACAAAATCATGGAAAGGACAGGTCGATGAAAGTCATTGCAAATTTGTCGACCGTCGTGCTGGCTGGTGCAACCGTGCTGGTGTTCTGGGCCGCTGCCGGTGCGCAGGTATTCCCGTCCTCCGCCGGAAACGTGGTGGTTGAGACGGTCGCGAAGGGGCTCGCCCACCCATGGGCGATCGCTTTCCTTCCCGATGGCCGGATGCTGGTCACGGAACGGCCTGGGCGCATGCGCATCGTGGGCCGGGACGGGCAACTCTCTCCGGCGCTGGGCGGCGTGCCGAAAGTCTTTGCGTCGGGGCAGGGCGGCCTGCACGATGTGGTGCTCGATCGCGGCTACGCGCAAAACCACACCATCTATTTCTGTTTCGCCGAGCCGGCGGGAGGAGGCGGACGAACCGCGCTCGGCCGCGCCCGGCTCATTGACGAGGGCATGCCGCGTCTCGAAGCGGTAAGCGTGATCTTTCATCAGGAGGGGCCGCTTTCCAGCGGCAATCATTTCGGCTGCCGGATCGCACAATCACCCGACAACAATCTTTTCCTGACGCTGGGCGAACATTTCACCACGCGCGATCAGGCGCAGAACCTTGCCAACCATCTCGGCAAGATCATTCGCATCCGGCCGGATGGCTCGGTGCCGGCGGACAACCCGTTCGTCGGGAGGCAAGGCGCGAAGCCGGAGATCTGGAGCTACGGTCACCGCAATCCGCAGGGTCTCGCCTTCCATCCCGCAACGGGCCGGCTCTGGGAGCACGAGCACGGTCCGCGCGGCGGTGACGAGATCAACATCATTGAAGCCGGCAACAATTACGGCTGGCCGGTGATCGGCTACGGCATTGACTATAATGGCGCAAAGATTCACGAAAGCACGCACAAGGAAGGCATGGAACAGCCGATCTGGTATTGGGTGCCTTCAATTGCGCCCTCGGGCATGGCGTTTTATTCCGCTGATCTCTTTCCCGCCTGGCAAGGCAATCTGTTCATTGGAGCGTTGGCGGGCGAGATTCTGGTGCGGCTCGAGCTTGACGGCGAGAAGATCAGCAAGGAAGAACGTCTCTTACATCAGCTAGGCGAGCGCATCCGCGACGTGCGCCAGGGGCCGGATGGCGCGCTGTGGCTCGCGACGGACAACAGCTCAGGCCGAATTCTGCGCGTTGCGCCGGCGCGGTAGGGTGGGCAAAGGCGCGCGCTCCACTTAAGATTCTAAGCGGACAGCCGATGGCGCGCGCCGTGCCCACGCGGTCCGCGCGGGTGGGCAAACGCCTGCCGCGAGATCGATGCAAAGCATGATTTCGTGCGCGGTTGCCCACGCGTTTCGGGGCACCCGAACGCAGGAGAGGTGAATGCGGGTCTTCCTGACCGGCGCAAACGGCTTTATCGGCGGCGCGGTTGCATCGGCTCTTATCGCCGATGGTCACAGCGTGCGCGGGCTCGTTCGCAACAAGGCGAAGGCCGACGCGGTTGCGGCCCATGGCGTAGAATCGATCTCGGCTGGGCACCGAGGCGGCGATCCGTCATCCGCTGGATTGCCGAGGAACTTGGTTAAAGAGGGACTTCGCCGCCTTCCCCCGAAATGCGACGCTTTTGACGGTTGCCATGTTACATGGGCATATCCATAATGCGCTATCCGAATGACGGACACCGATCGCCGGCATCGGACGCAGCCATTTGCAGCAATCGGCGAGCTCATCACCGGTCAAAGAACGAATCGATTATCCCTATCAAACAGGAGGTGCGCGATGGGATCCGGAGGAAACAACCAAAAACGTTCCGTCACACGGCGAGATTTTCTCAAAACTTCGAGCGTCGCGGCAGGAGCAGCCGGCCTCGCGCCTTCATTCTCCGCGCCGTTCGTGTCAACCGCCTTGGCCCAAACCAAGACGTTGAGGGTGCTCCAGTGGAGTCATTTTGTGCCGCAGTTCGATACCTGGTTCGATGGCTTCGCGAAGGACTGGGGAAAGAAGAACGGCATCACGGTCACCATCGATCATATTCCGCACCTCGAAATACCCGCACGCGCCGCGGCGGAGGTTGCGGCAGGGGCCGGGCACGATCTGATCATGTTCAGCGGCTTTGGCGGGCCGCACCTGTTCGAGAAGCATCTGCAAGATCTCACCGGTCTCATCGACGAGCTTGAGAAGAAGCACGGCAAGGTGCAGCAGATCGGTCGTCAGATCGCCTTCAACGAGGGCACGAAGACCTGGAGCGCCTTTCCCGATTATTACATCAGCTTCCCCGGCCTCTACCGCAAGGACTTGTGGGATGAGATCGGAATGAAGCCGGATACCTGGGAGGACCTCCGCGTCGGTGGCGCCAAGCTCAAGGCCAAGGGCTACCCGGTCGGCATCGGCCTCGGGCATTCGGTTGATCCGAACGTCTCCTATCGCAGCGTGTTGTGGAGCTACGGCGCCTCTGAATGCGACGAGAGCGGCAAGCGCGTCACGCTCGATTCCAAGGAGACGCTCGAGGCCGTGAAGTACGTGCGCGCCCTCTATAAGGAGGCCATGGAGCCGGAAGTCCTCTCCTGGGACGATGCCGGCAACAACCGATACCTTGCATCGGCCCGGGGATCATGGATTCACAATCCAATATCAGCATACCGGTCGATTCAGAAAGCGACCCCCGACTTGGCCGACAAGATTTTCATCTGGAAATCACCGGCTGGACCCGTGCGCAGGTTGGCCGGCACCTCGCCCAATTCCTATGGGGTCTGGCGTTTCGCGCGCAACAAGGAAGCGGCAACCGAATTCTTGCGCTACTACGCCGACCATTGGGTCGCGGCGTTCGAGGCAAGTACCGGATACAACCACCCACTGTTCGCCAACCTCGTGCCTTCCCCCATGCCGATCTTGTCGAACGATCCGAGCTCGCATCCCCCCGACAAGCTGCAAGTGCTGCAGACCGCAGCCGAGTGGCACGCAGTGTTCGGCTATCCGGGGCCGGCCGGACCGGCGTCCGACGAGGTCGTCAACAACTTCATCATCGTCGACATGATGGCCAAGGCGGCGACCGACCAGGCCACACCCGAA
>CATPCO010000105.1 GCA_955652925.1 uncultured Xanthobacteraceae bacterium
ACTCAATTCACGGGCGGAAAAAATGGGCGCTGCCTGCCAAGAGGCGGCCGAGACGACAGCTCCCTTTTATTGAAATGCGACCTCGGCAAGACTCCTAAGCTTCCGGGAGTGCAACCGCTCCCGTTCCTGGGCCTTTAGCTTCTCAAGCGCCTTGAGGCCGATCTCGAGGTGCTGTCCGACCCGCTTGCGGTAGAATTCGCCGGCCATGCCGGCGAGTTTGATCTCGCCATGCAGCGGCTTGTCGGAAACGCAAAGAAGCGTGCCATACGGCACGCGGAAACGAAAGCCGTTCGCAGCGATGGTAGCCGATTCCATGTCAAGCGCGATTGCGCGCGACTGCGACAGCTTGCGGATCACCGCGACATGATCGCTGAGTTCCCAATTGCGATTGTCCACGCTGGCCACGGTGCCGGTGCGCATGATGCGCTTGAGCTCGAACCCAGAAAGCCCAATCACCTCGCTCACCGACTGCTCGATTGCCACCTGGATCTCGGCGAGTGCCGGTATTGGCACCCAGAGCGGTAGCTCCGCATCGAGCACGTGGTCCTCGCGAACGTAGCCATGCGCCAACACGTAGTCGCCAATCGTTTGGGTATTGCGCAAGCCGGCGCAGTGCCCAAGCATCAGCCAGGCATGCGGCCTCAGCACCGCGACGTGATCAGTGATATTTCTGGCGTTGGACGGCCCAGTGCCGATGTTGATCAGGGTGGTGCCGCCACTGTCCGGCTCCACGAGATGCCAGGCGGGCATCTGAGGCATGCGCCCGTGTGGCACGCCGTCGGGCCCGGCACCACCGAGCCGCGCATTGCGGGTGACGACGTTGCCCGGTTCGACGAAGGCATCACCGCTCGGATGACCCGCTCGCATGCGCTCGCGGCCAAAGAGCGCAAAGGCATCGGCGTAGAATTGGTAATTGGTCAGGATGACGAAATTCTGGAAGTGCTCGGGATCGGTGCCCGTGTAGTGGTAAAGCCGGTGCAGCGAATAATCGACGCGGGCTGCACGGAACAGGGAAAGCGGTGCCGGCGCCCCGGGCGATGCCCGCAGCGTGCCGTTGACAATGGCGTCGTCCATCACCGCTAGATCGGGCGTGTCGAAGAAATCCCGCAGCGGTCGATCGCCGGCGTGGAGATTAGTCGCGATATTGATGTCCCGCGGGTATGCGAAGTGAATTGGGATCGGTTCGTCCGACTCGCCGATCTCGACCGCAAGCCCGTGATTCTGAATGAGCAGCCCGATCTGCTCGGTCAAATAAGCACGGAAGAGGTCGGGCCGGGTCACCGTAGTTTGGTGCGCGCCTGGGCCCGAGACAAAGCCGTAAGAGAGGCGGGAATCGAGCCGCGAATGAGTGGTCGTGGTGATGCGAACGAACGGATACGTGGCACGCACCCGCGCATTAAGCGGCTCGCCTCGCAGGTAAGCTTCGAGACGATGGCGCAGGAAGCCGGTGTTGCGCCCGTAGATATCGTGCAGCCGGCCGACGGCGGCAGACGCATCCGTGAAGGCTTCGGTAGCAATCAGCTTCGGGGACAGGGTATCGTGAGCGGTGTTCATGAGGGTGCATGGACGAACCGGGCCGGCATCGATCCTACTGTAGTAGAGCGATTCCTTGAAAGTTATCCTATGCCGTCATTCCGGGGCGCAACTGCAGGCGCCCAAGTCGGCAACAGCCGATTTGGGATGCGGCGAACCCGGGATCCAGTAAACCACAGCTGTAACTAATAGGAATGGCAGTGGTTACTGGATTCCCGGTTCCCTCGCTTCGCTCGGTCCCGGGAATGACGCCGATATGATCGAATTTTGGAAACGCTCCACTAGCGCAGTGCATGGGAACAGTTGCGGGTGGGCGGCGTGTCTCACGCCTCCAGAAGCCGGCGCCGTTTTTCAAATTCCGCGTTATTGATCTCGCCTCGTGCATAGCGTTCCTTGAGAATCTCCATGGCACGTCCCCCTCGACTGCCGCGCATCATTCCGAGGACCGCCAAGCACAAAAAGAAGAACACGAGCATCATCAGCGGACGGCACGGCTTACATCGGCCATCAGCTGTTTCAGATTGTTCTCGGCAGCTTGAATCCCCGTCCCTCGTGTGTTCATTCCCATCTCCCCAGTCGCACCAAGTCGTCCCTCGGCGGAAGGCTCACCATGGAGTATTCAGGGCCAAAGTGAACACTCGCCTAATGAATTCGCGTCGGAAAGGTGGTTCGGGTAATCGGGGGAGACCCGTTTGGTGCGAGGGTAGCGGCCTCAACGTCGCTTCAGGCGGCGGCATCGGCGGGAGTCGGACAGGGTCATACGACCGTCGGTGAGCCGGATGCGGGAAATCCGCACGCCCGGTTCGATGAGCGGGGATGGGAAACGGAGCGTTGCCGCATGGCCCAAGCTACCGCGCCCATCCTCGGCTCTACCACAAGAGACTGTCGGCCTTGCCACCGGAGGGTCCGCTTACTGAGGTTGTGCCGACGAAACCGCCACGTCGCATAGGCTGCCAGCGCTTCAGGCATTTATTCTGGCGGCAGCCCGTGCTTGTGCGATCGGCACTTTGTTATTCCGGCAGCGGCTGGGAGCATTCCCACAGCTCGCAGGCGGTCCCTCCCGCCGCCAAATAGACGCAAGGTCGTCAACTCTAATTGACGTATTGTGCGTGCCTGTATCAAGAACCCCGCAATTCGTTTTCATGCCAACTGAGAAAGTTGTCACCAGGAGGCAGTGCCGCCCGGCGTCACATAGCAGTAGACCTGCCCGGCGTTACCGATGAAGATGATGCCGTGTCCTGTCGGATTACCGTTGTCCCATTTCACTTTGTTGTTGGGTACGGAAATTGGCGTCCCCTCTGGGATGATGCCCTTGCCATTCGTGATGATGGCGACGTACTGGTCGCCACGAACTTCGAAGCTATCGGCCTCGAAGGCATCGGCTTCTCCGCAGCATGACATAACCGGGTTGTCGGGCTGCATGAGCTTCTGAAACCATTGACGCAAATAAACGGGCTGATTTTCCCACTGCCCGTTATCGC
>CATPCO010000106.1 GCA_955652925.1 uncultured Xanthobacteraceae bacterium
CCGATCGCGGCGTGGGGCCTGATGTTGCAGGGAGGCGCCGAGGAATACGCCTCGACGGCGCCATGGATCGCCATCTTCCCGGGTCTTGCGATCGCGCTCACCGTGTTCGGCTTCAGCCTGTTCGGCGATGCGCTGCGCGATGCCCTCGATCCCAAGCTGCGCGATCGCTGAATCAGCGTTCTTCGATCACATCATTGCGCCCACGGGGCGCGGGAGTATCCTGCACCGGCGTTAAAGGAGCATGCCCATGGCACAATCATCCCCGCAAGCCTCCATCATCAAAGCATACTGGCAGCCCGGCTGCACCAGTTGCCTGCGGATGAAGGAGTTCCTGACCAAGCACGGCGTTCCGTTCGTCTCCGTCAACGTGATCGAGGACAAGGAGGCTCTTGCCGAGCTGGAAACGCTGGGCATTCGCTCCGTGCCGATCATTCGGCGCGGCAACGATTGGGCGAATGGGCAGGTGCTGCGCGACGTGGCCCGTGTCGCCGGCATTGCGTGGGGCGGTGCCAAGATGCTGTCCGTGCCCGAACTGGTCGCGCGGCTTATCGAGATCCAAACGACGGCGCAGCGGCTCTTCACGCAAATCCCGGACGACAAGCTCGGCCGTATGCTGCCGCGCCGGCCGCGCAGCTACGCGCAGCTTGCCTATCACATCTTCAACATCGCCGACGCCTTTCTTGAGCACGAGGTGCAGGGTCTCCCCCTGAAGGAAGGCGCCTACAGCCGAGTGCCGCCGCCTGAGATGAATACCAAGGCTAAGATCCTGGCCTACGGACAACACGTACTGCTGCGATTCCGGGCCTGGTGGAGCGGAGCTGGGCAGTCCACTGATTTTTTGCGCAAGGCCCACGTCTACTACGGCGACGTGACCCTGCAGGATTATCTGGAGCGGACAACATGGCATTCGGGTCAGCACGTGCGCCAGCTCGTGATGGTGCTCGGCATGCTGGGCATTGAACCGGATCGACCACCGACCAAGGAAACCTTTGCGGGCCTGCCGATGCCTGACAAGGTCTGGGATGATGAGCCCGTCATAGCCTGATTTTCGGGAAGAACAGCGGCACCGCGATGAACGTCATCGAGAGCCGGCCGAATCTCGAGGAGGGCGATCAGGCTCGGCTCATCGCTGCCATCGACCGTTGGCTTGTGCGCGAGGTCAAGCCGGTCGTGAAGGAGCACGATCACTCCGATCGCTGGCCCGCCAAGATCGTCAGGCAGATGCAGGAGCTCGGGCTGTTCGGTGCCACCATCGGCGCTGAGTACGGCGGCCTCGGCCTGCCCGCTACCACCTACGCGGAGATCGTCATGCGCATCTCCGCGGTCTGGATGGCGATCACCGGGATCTTCAACTCCCATTTGATGCTGGCGCTTGCCATCGAAAAGTTTGGCACCGAGGTACAGAAGCGGCGCTGGCTCCCTCCCCTCGCGAGCGGCGAAATTCGCGGCGGGCTCGCGCTGACCGAGCCCGACGCCGGCACCGACCTGCAGGGCATTCGGATGACCGCCCGGCGCGCGGGAGACCACTACGTCATCAACGGCACCAAGACCTGGATCACCAACGGCATCGAAGGCTCCTGTTTTGCGCTGCTGGTGAAGACCGATCCGAAAGCTGAGCCGCGCCACAAGGGCATGAGCCTTTTCATCGCTCCGAAGCAGGCCGGCCTTCGGGTGGGCCGCAAGCTCGAGAAGCTCGGCTACAAGGCGATCGATTCCGCCGAGTTGATCTTCGAGGATTATCGCATCCCCGCCGAACATCTTATTGGGGAAGTCGAGGGCCAGGGCTTTTACCAGGCGACCGGCGGGCTCGAACTCGGACGCATCAACGTCGCCGCGCGCGGCGTCGGCATCGCCGAAGGGGCGCTGCGGCTCGCGACCGAGTACGCGCAGATCCGGCGCACGTTCGGCAAGCCGATTGCCGAGCACCAAGCGATCGCATTGAAGCTCGGCGAAATGGTGACGCGCGCTCGCGCGGCACGATTGCTCACCCTCGATGCCGCCGATGCGTTCGACCGCGGCATGCGCTGCGACATGGAGGCAGGCATGGCCAAGTATTTCGCCTCGGAGGCGGCGCTCGAGAACAGCACGGAGTCGTTGCGCATTCACGGCGCCTACGGCTATTCCCAGGAGTACGACATCGAGCGGTTGTATCGCGACGCGCCGCTGACCTGCATCGGCGAGGGCACCAATGAGATGCAGCGCCTGATCATTGCCAGGCAGTGGCTCAAGCGGAGCGCCTCGTGATGAACCCGCTCGCCGGGATGCGGGTGATCGCCATCGAGCAGTACGGTGCGGCACCCTACGGCACCATGATGCTCGCCGCGCTGGGCGCGGACGTCCTCAAGGTCGAGCAGGCCGCGACCGGTGGTGACCCGTCCCGTCATGTCGGCGGGCACGGGCTAGGCCCGAACGACTGCCAATACTTCCAGGCGTGGAATCTCAGCAAGCGCAGTGTCACCCTCGACATCAAATCGGCCGAGGGAAAACGGCAGCTCGCAGCGCTGGTGCGCGACGCCGCGGCCGTGGTCAATAATCTTCGCGGCAGCCTGCCGGCGCAGCTCGGCCTCGACTACGCCACGCTCGGCCGCATTAACCCGGCCGTGGTGTGCCTGCACATATCGGCCTACGGCCGCGACAACGAGCGGGCCGACTGGCCGGGTTACGATTACCTGATGCAGGCCGAGGCTGGGCTGATGAGCCTGACCGGCGAGCCTGATGGGCCGCCGGCGCGGGTCGGCGCCTCAATGGTCGATACATTAACCGGATTGACCGGCATGGTCGGTCTCTTGAGCTGCGTGATGCAGGCGCGCCGCACTGGCCGCGGCTGCGATGTCGATACCTGCCTGTTCGATGTCGCCCTCCATCAGCTCACCTACGCCGGGGTGTGGTACCTGAACGCCGGTGACAAGCCGGAGCGCCTGTCGCGCAGCGCGCATCTTTCGCAAGTGCCGGTCCAGACCTTTCCCACCGCGGATGGCTGGATCTTCATCATGTGCATGACCGAGAAGTTCTGGCGCATCTTTTGCGATGTCGTCGCCCGCCCAGACCTGCCCGAGGACCGGCGTTTTGCCACCGCTGACCGGCGTCGGGAGAACCGCGAAGCGCTCATCGCGCTGCTGGATCAGGAGCTGCGCAGGCACCCGACCGAGCACTGGCTCGCCTTGCTCACAGGCAAGGTTCCTGTTGCTCCGGTATACGACGTTGCAACGGCGCTCGATGCGCCGTTCACCAGGCGCATCGGCATTGTGCAGAGCGTTACGCATCCGGCTCGATCCGAGCTCTTGGTGCTGGCCAATCCTCTGAAGATCGATGGCGTTCGGCTACCACAGCGCGTCTGCGCGTCGCTCGGCGCCGACAACGCGCTCCTCCAGCCAGAGGAGCCCGCGACGGCATGAAGCTCGGCGGCTTCAAGGTCATCGATTTGTCCTGGTACCTGCCGGGGCCGTTTCTCACCATGACGCTCGCGGATCACGGCGCCGAGGTGATCAAAGTGGAACCGCCCAACGGCGATCCCGGCCGCGACATCGGACCGAGCGACGCACCGACCAGCGTGTTCTTCCGCAATTTGAACCGCGGCAAGAAGAGCGTGGTGATCGACTTGAAGACTGCTGCGGGTCGCGAGGCGCTACTGCGGCTGTGCGACAACGCGGATGTGGTGGTGGAGTCGTTTCGCCCCGGCGTCGCGGCGCGCCTGGGCATCGGCTATAACGTCGTCAGCGCGCGCAATCCCGGAATCGTCTACTGCTCGATCAGCGCATTCGGTCAGGACGGCACTTATGCCACGCGCCCGGCGCATGATCTCGCGCTCGAAGCCGTCACCGGCGTGCTCAGCCTGACCTTGGGCGACGACAACCGGCCTGCCATTCCCGGCATTCCGATCGCCGATCATCTCAGTGCCTTGCAGGGACTCTCCGGCGTGCTAATGGCG
>CATPCO010000107.1 GCA_955652925.1 uncultured Xanthobacteraceae bacterium
CTGGAACCATCCCGCCCCCAACCTCGGGAAGTATCACGCAGTAGGCGCCCGAAGTAAGATGATCAGCGTTACCCCGTCGGCCCTACCGCTCATGCACCTCTCTTTTTTTGCCCACTGGGTTTGAGCCAGCTATTCTCCTTCGCCACTGGGGTAATAATGAAAGCGTTCACTATTCGCGAGGCAGGCGCTGATGACGCCTCACGTATTGCCCGCATACACGTAGACTCATGGCGCGAGACATATCAAGGTCTAATTCCCCCGAGGCTACTGAACGGCTTACAATTCGAGCAGCGCGAAGTTGCCTGGAAAAGCGTCTTAAGCAACCTGCCAACACCGTCGTTTTTGTTGCCCAGTGGCCGGATGGGATCTACGGCTTCGCATCCGCTGGGAGCGAGCGGTCGGCCGATCCACAATACGGTGGCGAGCTGTATGCAATTTACTTGCTTCAGACCAAAAAAAAAGCGGTGCCGGCCGAGCGCTCTTTGATAGCGTCAAGCGCCGTTTAATCGAATCGGGTTATCGCTCTATGCTTGTTTGGGTGCTGGAGGGTAACCCAGCGTGTGGTTTCTATGAAGCCCTAGGCGGACGCCGTGTCGGCAACAAGGATGAGCGTTTCGGTGAGTTCCTGTTGCGAGAAGTGGGATATGCCTTTAATCTCAATTAATCCAGATCAGCATTCAAACCAGATACTCCTGCCCCCATGGCAGGCGCACTGTTTGGTGATTTTATCCTAAGGCGTCTCCCGGAAAGCTGATGCAGGGATGCACATCATAAGTAAAGATCCCCGCACGCACGCCCGGATCGTCTTCCATGATTCGCTTTGTCTCTTCCAGATCCGTCGCAAAAATCCCAAAGCCTGCAACGTCCGTTTCATCTCGTACGGGGCAGACAATGCAAAGCTTGCCTTCGGCACGCAGCTGGAAGTTTCGCCGGCCATGTTCCCAAACGATGTTGCGAAAATCGGGATGACCCTTCGCGGGACCCAAACGTAACACCATCATGCAATACGGCTTGCTTTTGTCCAACATATGTCGCATCAAATCATCAGTGATCGTCGGTTGCAAGGCGCCCTCCCTCAGGAACGTCAAGAGCGGTCCAGCTCGGTAGCAGTCGTCGCCTGTTTTTGGGGAAGACACTTCCATCCGTTTGCAACCATTCGCGTGACAAGATGGTCAGGTACTCGAAATCTTCCCAAACGGCGTCGGTCTTCTCATCCTTACGCCGGATGCGGGCGTACGGCTCAAGCAAGTCCCACGCGTTGGCTACAACGTTCCCGAATTGTTCGATGAACAGTCGTCCGTCGGTCAACCCGTTGCGTACCATATTACCAATATTTTCAAGATTGCTACCCACTAAATGCGCGGCGCTGCGCATTTCTATGACCTTCGGTGGTGTGCTCTCAGACATCGGCGCCCGGAACGCCCACGCGAGCGTGGGATCGGTCAGCATGTCGGCAAGGCCTTGAAGGGTCATCTGTGCCTGCCGGAACTGTTGACTCTGGATAAGCGCGTTGATCGCGAGCTGCCCTTGTATTTGGTTGCTTGCGCGTAGGTGACGAAGCTGTATAAGTGCTGCGATTGCAGTCGCAGCAACAATCACGCATGTAGCAAGCGTGGCAAACGTGTTCAGTAGCTCTGAGGACATAACGCCTTTTGGCGGCTTTCCCTACGTCGGAATCAGTCATTCACCCGCTCTCGCCGCGCAGCCTAATTCGGAGCAGGGGGCGAGGCTTCTTCTCCCTTGGATAGACTTGATTTCCACGAGGAAAGGTGATTTCTGAAATGCGGTGTAAGGCGCGCATGGCGCATCCAGGTCAGCTTCAGTAGGCTCGTGGCGTCCTTGCGTCTCCATCGGAGGTTTTGGGAATGCGTTATTTGTCCAAACCAGCGATAGCACTTGTTATGACAGCTCTATTTGTCGCGGCTGGCACGCTCCATTCAAGCGGTGCGGGCATGATGAGCGAAGGGTGCATGAAGCAATGGATGTTCAACGGAGTTTGGCGAGTTCAGGTAACGAAGGTTGAACCGTTCATGGATGGGAGCCAGCAGGTTGGTTGGCAAGTGACCGAATCGTGGCGCAATGGCACACGTCAGGAAATCGCGCCGGGGGATTCACTTTTAAAGGATGAGGTTCTCGAGCTTGCGGATGGCAGTTCAATTACCGCGTCTACAAGCAATTCCGGCTCGATGTCGATGGCCACCATCGCTTCTCACGGGCTTGCACAAGCCGCGCAGTTCACGTACGTGCAAGTTTTTCGCGCTGCCTCTGTGAATCCGGCAGTGAAGCCGAAGGCAGTGACCATACTGTTCGACGGCGACCGGCTATCACAGTTCAAAAGCAGACCGCAATTTACTACCCACAAGTACAACTATCGGATAACTCTGGACTGTGAGGCCAGCGGTGCACACTCAGCCCAGGGAGGATCTTTTGAGATCCCAGCCGCCCAAGGCTGCATGAATCAGTGGATGTCCAATGGCCTCTGGCGCGTGCGCGCAACAGCTATCGCACCGGTCGATAATCCCCAAATTGGCTGGCAGGTTACGGAAGACTGGACGAGTCTTGCGCATCAGCAGATTGCGGCGGGCGACACAAACATCGGCGTCCAGCAACTCGTGCTGGCAAACGGCGATACCCTCGAATCGGATGCCGGGGTTCGCTCGACCGGAAGTTTTGGGCAGCTCGTGCAGCATATGTTCGCACCCGGAAGTTCGTTCACATATCAACAACTGTTCCTGCAAATACCGTTTAATCCGGAGAAGCCGGTAAAGCTCATCG
The DNA here is from genome assembly GCA_955652925.1 of uncultured Xanthobacteraceae bacterium. Lineage (GTDB taxonomy): Bacteria > Pseudomonadota > Alphaproteobacteria > Rhizobiales > Xanthobacteraceae > VAZQ01. The sequence continues at coordinate 2,776 of CATPCO010000107.1, forward strand.
TGACATTTGACGCTGCTACGCAGAAGAAAATCACGTACAGACCGCAGTACAAAGTCGATCCGCCCAACGTCCGGATCAACCTCGAGTGCACCAAATGATGTAGGCCCCCTTACGTAGGAGTTGGTCCCCTCTACGCTCGACTCAAAGCAAGAGCGCCTGTTTCCAGGTATGAAGCGGTGAGGGGCAGGTAGTCATTCAAAAACGGAATACCGGTCACCGCAACCGCAAGACTCGTGCTGACGGCCTCCTCCCCGCTGAGTAGTTGCGACACGTCGGGGATCGGGAGGCTGGGAAGTTTAGGTAGGTTTGGTATCGGATTCGAACGCGCATCGACATCATTGCTCCCTCCGACCAGCCGATCGGCCTTCCAGAGTAACCAGAGGTTCGCAATTGAGCAGCGCGCGCCGTTGCAAGTGCGCGTTCTCTGTCACATTAGGCGTGAGATTTCACGCCGGTGTGTGGCAACATTCCGGGGCGACTGGGTTCGAACCAGACATCTCCTGCCCCTGTGGCAGGCGCACGCGTCTGGTCGAAAGGTTCTGAGGGCAGCGACAAGAGAATTCGACAGCGCTGGTGGCCGCAATGGTCGTCAGTAACTTCCATTCGGTGTGCTTATTGGAGATGGCATAATGAAACATGCAATCATCATTGCGGTTTTGATTATAGCAGTTGCAGTTTGCGGGTATCCCGCTATGGCGTCCCTCACCGTTTGCAATAGCACAAGCCAGGGCCAAATTGACGTCGCAGTTGCCTACCACTATACTTCCGGCAACGACTCTTACTCGCGCAGCGAGGGCTACTGGAACATCCCTCAAGGTCAATGTCGGAACACGATGACTCTTACCGGCGACGAGAAGGTTTACGTCTTTGCCTGGGTCGCCGCTGACAAAACTAAGATGTGGTCCGGAGGTAGTGGGTCCGGCCATGAGTCAGGCGCAAGGCAATTCTGCATAGAGGGCAGCGGTGCGGCATTCACCTATAGAGGTGACGATGCAATCGCGCCTTGCAGTGCGCCCAGCGAATCACGGGTGTTCCGACTCGCTGGCACGGCCAATTCGGATGGCGACTTCACTTACACCTTCGGCGACTGACTTCTCTCGATAGTAAGCTCCTGCCCCTTTGGCAGGCGCGGCCATCTACTCGCTTATGATCTTGTCACACCAGGGGGCGGTGTACTCTTATTGTCGTGGCCACGAAAGGAGTAGATGTACCCCGGCCTCATCGTCTTCGATCAAGACATCGAACAACTGATCGCGCCCGTTGATTCCCAGCCACGGAAATCTTGAAATCGAGCGTGGTGGGGTGTAGACTTGGTGTCACCCTCGGTTCAACATACCTGAGGAAGGAGAGGAATATGCCAAACAATCTTAATGTTGTGTTGGTTCACGGCGGCTTCGTAGACGGCTCCGGCTGGATGGGCGTCTACAACATCCTCAAAAAAGACGGGTTCAATGTCAGCATCGTTCAGAATCCCACCATTTCTCTTGCCGGTGACGTTGC
>CATPCO010000108.1 GCA_955652925.1 uncultured Xanthobacteraceae bacterium
CCCGCTAATGTGCCGGCGTGATGCCGAGGTCCTTGGCCGCTTCGGCAAGCCGCGCACGCTGCTCGTCGATGGCGCTGACGAATTCCGCCGGCCCGCCGACATTGAGCATCTGGCCGGTCAGCGTGAGCCGCTCCGCGACAATCGGGTCCTTCGCAACTTCGCGGATGTCGCCGGCGATGCGCTCGCGCTGTGCCAACGGCATTCCCTCCGGGCCGAACAGTCCCACGAGACCGTCAAGCGTGAGGTCGGGATAGCCCGCCTCCTTGACGGTCGGAAGATCCGGCAGCGTGGGAGCACGCACGCTGTGGGTCACGGCAAGGAGCTTGATCTTGCCCGCCTCGAGCTGCGGGCGCAGCGTGGCGAGCGAGGCCTCCGCCACCTGGATGCGGCCGAGCGCGAGGTCGTTATTGGCCTCCTGCGGGTTGCGATAGGGCACGCGCGCCATGTCCAGGTTGTATTTTTTCAGAAAGCCTGCAAACAGGAAATCGATTGCCCCGGTCGTGCCCGCCCAGTTGAGCTTACCGGGTTGCGCGCGCGTCATCTCGACGAGATCCTTCATTGAGGCGACCGCGAGCGACGACGGCACGGCGATCACGATGATCACGTTCCAGCCGCGTGCGATCGGCAATAGATCGCTTTCCTTGTACGGCATGCTCTGGAGCACGTAAGGATGCGCCGTGAGCGCCGAGGTCGGCGTGGCAAGGAGAACGTGATCGTCGTGCGCTCCGACGAATGCGCTCACCGCGACCAGAGCGTCTCCGCCGGGACGGTTCTCGACGACCACCGGCTCACTCCACAGCTTGGGTAGCCTGTCGGCCAGCAGGCGCATGCCGATATCGACACCGCTTCCGGCCCCCAGCGTAACGATGAATTTCACCGGCCGCTGCGGCCAGGTTTGCGCCGCCGTTTGCGCGAGCAGCGGCCGCGCACTGCATGTCAGGACGGCGAGCAAGGCGCAGGCGAGAATCACCTTTCGGCAGCCAATACTGACCATGAGCTCTCCTCAATCCTGTAGCCCGGATTGAGCGCAGCGAAATCCGGGGCGACCCCGCGTTTCGCGCTGCTCAACGCGGGCTACGACGCTTAGCCGCATTCCGCATGCTCCGCTCGGTTTCTACGATTTCAGTTGCATGCGCGTCAAATCCGCACGCTTCGAATTCTGCTGCCGATATTGCGTGCGATCGTCCTCTCTGACAAAACTCTGAGGCGCCGCAGCCCGGATTGCGCGCAGCGAAATCCGGGGCGACCCCGCGTTTCGCGCCGCTCAACGCGGGCTACGCACGCTTGCGAACCCGTGAACGTATCGCGCCATAACAAAACGACAGGTCATCACACATGGATGCCTCTTCGCCTTCCCGAAGCTGGATTGGCGCCAGCCTGCCGCGCAAGGAAGACGAGCGCTACCTCCTCGGCCACGGCATGTTCATTGCCGACATTCGCATGCCCGGCCTGCAAGACGTGGCCTTCGTGCGCAGCCCGGTGGCGCATGGGCGCGTGCGCGGGATCAACAAGCCGCAGAATGCGGCGCCTCACGTGTTCACGCTCGCCGATATCGGGCCGCTCAATATTCTCGAAGCGGGGCCGGAGCTCACGGCCCACCGCCACAGCCCCTATCCCGCCCTTGCAGACGAGCGCGTGCGTTATGTCGGTCAGACGATTGCCGCGTGCGTGCAGCCGACCCGCGCGCAAGCCGAGGATCTGGCCGCGCGCGTGTCGGTCGACATCGAAGAGCTGCCGCCGGTGGTCGACGCGGTCGCCGCCATGCGCCCGGGCAGCCCGCGCCTCTTCGAGTCCTGGCCGGACAACGCCTATATCAGCACCACGGTCAGTGAGGGCGATCCGTCTTCACTGGCTGGCGCCCCGCTGCGGCTGCGGCGGCAGCTGCGCATGAACCGGCAGGCAACCGTCTCGCTCGAATGCCGCGGCGTGCTCGCCTACTGGGATCACCGGCTCAACGAGCTGGTCGTTTATCTCTCGACCCAGGGCGGGCAGGTGAAGCGCCTTGCCCTGTCGCAGATCCTGGGTCTGCCCGAGCATCAGGTGCGCGTGATCGCGCCCGATGTGGGCGGCGGCTTTGGCGGCAAGAATCGCATCATGCCCGAGGATATCGCCGTGGCCGCGATCGCGCGCAGGGTCGCCCACCCGGTGCGATGGATCGAGGACCGGCGCGAGCATCTCCTTGCATCCATCCATGCCCGCGATCATGCCTATGATCTGACGATCTCGGCGCAGAGCGACGGCACGCTCATAGGGATTGAAGGCAGCATCTATATCGATGCGGGCGCTTATGCGCTGTGGCCGACCGGGGCCTTTCAGGAAGCGAGCATGGCATCGCGCAATCTGACCGGGCCCTATCGCATCCGCCATCTGGATCTCAAGACGTTCACGGTTGCGACCAATAAGGCGCCGATGGGTCCTTATCGCGGGGTCGCGCGGCCGGGCGCGTGCTTTGCCATCGAGCGACTGATCGATGAAGTCGCGCGCGAGCTCGCCCGCGAGCCGTTCGATTTGCGGCGCCAGAATATCGTCACCGCGGCCGAGCTTCCCTACCAGACCGCGGCAGGCATGCGCCTCGACACCGGCGATTATGTCGCCGCCCTCGACACCGCGCGCGACATGATCGATCTTGCCGCCGTGCGCAAGCGCCAAGCGGCTGGCGAGAGCGATGGCCGCAAGATCGGTGTCGGCTTTGCCTTCTACACCGAGCAGAGCGGGCACGGGACC
>CATPCO010000109.1 GCA_955652925.1 uncultured Xanthobacteraceae bacterium
ATCGCCTACGCCCGAAATGCTCTCGGCCTTCCTCAAGGAGATCGAGCAGGAGCGAGCGCGGCGACGCACTGAGAATGCCCTCGCGTACTATCGCCCCTACGCCAAGCAGCGCGAATTCCACGCCGCCGGTATGTCGGGGCCGCTAGCCCGGCGTAGGATTGCCGCGCGGCCCGCTAGAGCGGCAGCACGGTCCCGCGTTTATGTCCGGTTTGCCCCAATCGCCACGGCTACGCTGCAATGCACTCATGCAGTGCAGCAAAAAGCACCTTCGCGCAACGAACCCAATCAATTCGTTGGGACGAGAGCATCCGGAATTTTGATGCCAATCTCGCGATAGTAGCGGACCGCGCCAGGATGGAACGGCAGGAAGGTATCTTTCACTGCATTTTGCGGGACGGTCTCGCTTGCGGCCGAAGTCGCTTTAACAAGGCGAGGCTGGTTCTCGAAGACTGCTTTGACCAAATGGTACGCCAAATCATCCGGGAGATCGTCCCGGCCAATCGCAAAAGTATATAGCCCCACTGTAGTATAGGTCATAGCCAGGGACGTATAAACTTCGGGACCGATCTGTGAGATCGTAAGTTCCGGCATCGCCTTGCGGATTGCTTCAATCTGCTCTGGCGTCAGGCTAACAAACACCAGCGGTTCCTTAGCTTCCACTTTCTTCACTGCCGGAAATGGTGCGCCGGCTAATACCACGAGGGCATCGTAACGGCCGTCCAGCAGATCAGCTGCTACAGAATCCCACGATCCGTTGGCGATTTTTGCCGAGACTCCGATCGTCGCCAAGATTGCCGGAACATAAGAGCCCTGTGCTCCCGCGCGCGGCCCGGTGGCGACGTTTCGATCGTTGAACTGAGCAACCGTCGTGATACCTGACCGCCGCAATGCGACGAAGATGAATACATTGTCATACGTCGGAAATAGTGCCCGCATTTTGCGATAGCGTTGACCTCTCGTCCAATCGCCGGTGCCGTTCCAGCCCTGCAGTCCAGTTCCCATGGTGAGAAGGCCGAGCTGCGCGTCGCCGCTTTCGACGAGCTTCACGTTGTGCTCCGATCCCTGAGTCGGCAAAGGGTTGACCTCGATTTTCAGGCTTTCGGTCAGAATCTTCGCCAGCGCTTCACCGTAGACATAAAAAACACCTCCCGGCGAGGCGGTCCCCGAGGTGAGGGATTTTGGCCAATCGGGATTGGCGGCGGGCACGGCAGTCGAGGTCCAAATGGCGACTAAGCAAGCCGCGAACACGAAACCAAAGAACCTGGACATCTGTCTCTCCCTCCATTAGCGCGCGCACTGCATGCAGCGCGCAAGCACGGTCTCCTGCAATGAAATCGCGTCGCCGCATAGCCTCCCCGAGGCTCGGAACCACGCCAGATTTGGCTTGCAATTAACAAGATCAAATCACGAAATCGAACCCAGCGAAATGGGGTTTAACGGGTCAATTTGCACTGCAGAAATTTCTCGTTGCGCATGTCGGCGCGGGGGTCATAAGCAGCGGCCCCGATCCGCCCCGAACCCGAGTCTATGTCCGCAGTACCCCAAAAGCAACTGTAAATTCGGGCTGTTGGAATCCGGCGTGTCGGCTCCCTCCCCAACGCAGCCCGGGTTTATCCGGCTTGCACAATATGGTGCGCAAGTCGGGCAAGCCCGACTTGTGACGGGGGAGGGTTGGGGAGGGGCGTCGCTGTTGTTGCGCGATGCACGCGCCCCAACACGGCCCCCACCCCTAACCCCTCCCCACAAGGGGGAGGGGAACAGGCCCGTCGTGTGGTCGCGCCCGTGCATTACTCCGCTATCCTCACCGCGCGCTGCTCCACATTGGCAATGCGCGGGCACGCCGAATTCGCGCCGGCAGACTTCGGCCAGCGTGGCCCCGGCGCGCGGATCGCTTCATTTCCGCAGCTTTGCAACTGCGTGTCGGGCTATTAGCCTTTCACTGCCGACGAGCCGTTTTCGAGGCAAAAGATCGTGGACACCAGCGCCCAAATCGGCACGCACGTTGCGGTTGCGCTCTCGCACGTTGCTGTGACTTTCCGGCTCGCCGATGGGGGGACATACCCCGCCGTGCGCAGCACCTCGCTTGCAGTGGCCAATGGGGAATTTGTCGCCATTGTCGGGCCGACCGGGTGCGGCAAGTCGACGTTGCTCAACATTGCGGCCGGGCTGATTGCGCCCTCTGCGGGTCATGTCGATATTTTCGGCACGCGGCTTGCGGGGCTTAACCGCCAAGCCGGTTATCTTTTCCAGGCCGAAGCCTTGTTTCCGTGGAAGAGTGTTCTCGATAACGTCGCGATCGGGCTTGAAACGGCCGGCGTCGAGCGAAGGCAGGCGCGCGCGCGCGCCCAGGACTGGCTTACGCGCGTGGGACTGGCAGATTTTTCCCCCCGCTATCCGCACATGCTTTCCGGCGGCCAGCGAAAACGTGTCGGGCTTGTGCAGGTGCTCATTCGGGATCCGAAGATCCTGCTTATGGATGAGCCTTTCGGTCCGCTCGATGCCCAGACGCGGCAGATCATGGGCAATCTGCTGCTCGATCTCTGGAGCGCCGATCGCAAGGCGGTGCTGTTCGTCACCCATGACCTCGAGGAAGCCATTGCGCTCTCCGATCGCGTGGTGATCATGTCCGCCGGTCCGGCGGCCCACGTCATTGACGAATGGAAGGTCGCACTGCCCCGCCCGCGCGATATTGCCGAGATCAAGACCGAACGGAGATTTCAGGAATTGCACCGCGATATCTGGGGCGTGCTCAAGGCCGAGGTGCTCAAGGGTTACGCCCAGACCGGCGGCGGTTAGGTTGGGAATATCTCATGTCGCGCTCCAAGCTCCTGATCCTGCAGTTTCTGGTCGCGGCAGTCGCCGTGCTGCTTTGGCACGTGTTCACCACCATCCCGATCGCCGGGGTCAAACTGTTGCCGCCGTTCTTTTTCTCCACCCCGTCCGACGTCGCATTGCGAATCGTCAAATGGTTCGCTGAAGGGACGATCTGGCGGCATCTGTGGATCACGTTCATCGAATCCGTCCTCGCCTTCGCTATCGGGTCGCTTGCAGGCATCATGGTCGGGTTCTGGTTCGCGCGGCAGCCGTTCGTCGCGGCGATTTTCGATCCCTATGTGAAAATGATCAATGCGCTGCCGCGGGTCGTGTTGGCGCCGATCTTTGCGCTCTGGCTGGGGCTCGGCATCTGGTCGAAGGTCGCCCTTGGCGTCACCCTTGTGTTCTTCATCGTGTTTTTCAACGTCTATCAGGGCGTGAAAGAAGTCAGTCCCACCGTGCTGGCCAACGCGCGCATGCTGGGCATGAATGAGGGCCAGCTGATGCGGCACGTCTATTGGCCCTCGGCGCTTTCATGGATGTTTTCCTCCCTGCATACTTCAGTCGGCTTTGCGGTGGTCGGCGCCGTCGTGGGGGAATATCTCGGCTCGGCGGCCGGGCTTGGCTATGTCATCCAGCAGGCGGAAGGGGTGTTCGATGTTGCGGGCGTGTTCGCCGGAATGGTGGTACTCACGGTTTTTGTGCTCTCTATCGACTGGCTGGTCACGCTTGCTGAGCGACGGCTTCTCGTGTGGCGGCCGGTCGCGGCTGAAACCCGGACTTGACCTTGCGAGTCTAGTGGAGTGATTCCATGAAAGTTGTCATTCCGGGGCGAGGCCGACGAAGGAGGCCGAGAGCCCGGAATCCATAACCCCAGGCCTGTGGTTATGGGTTCCGGGTTCGCCTCCGCTTCGCTTCGGCGCCCCGGAATGACGAAGCGAGCGGGGGGCTATTCCGGCAAAATAACGCCGGTCTGGCTGGTGATACGCTCGTAATGCTCGACGCGCCGGTGGCGCTTGAAATCGAATATGGTCTCCTTGCCGAACACCGTGGCGTCAAGATCGCAATCGGCAACAATGAGCTCGTCGTCCTCGGTCTGAGATTCAGCGACGATTTCGCCGTCGGGGTTGACGATGATGCTGCCCGCGATCAGGGGATGGCCATCCTCGATGCCGCACTTGGCCACTGCCACCACCCAGGTCGAGTTCTGATAAGCGCCGGCCTGCAATGTCAGGCGGTGGTGGAAGAGTCGTGTTTGCGGTCCTTCGTCCGATTTTTGCGCATTTGTGGAGGGCGTATTGTAGCCCAGCGTGATCAGCTCCACGCCCTGCAGTCCCATGACCCGATAAGTCTCCGGCCAGCGGCGATCATTGCAGATGCACATGCCGAGAATGCCGCCCATCGTCCGCCACACCGGAAATCCGAGGTCGCCCGGCTCGAAATAGCGTTTTTCCAGGTGCTGAAAGGCGCGTTGCGGATCGTATTCCGAATGGCCGGGCAGGTGCACTTTTCGATATTTGCCGACGATCCTTCCATCCCGATCTACCAGAACGGACGTGTTGAAACGATGCCCATCCGAGGTGAGCTCAGCATAGCCGAATGTCAGGCCGATAGCGTATCGGGCGGCCCGCTCGAACAGCGGCCGGGTTGCGGCATTTGGCATCTCGCGCTCGAACCAGCTGTCGACGTCCACCTGGTCCGTCATGTACCAGCGGGGAAAAAACGTGGTGAGCGCCAGCTCCGGATAGACCACGAGATCGCAATTCTGTGCCTTCGCCCGATCGAGCAGGTCGAGCATGCGGCGGGCGACCACTTGCCTGCTATCGGTCTTTTGTATCGCGCCCATCTGGGCGCCGCCGATGCGCAATATGCGAGCCAAAAACTCCTCCCTATGCTCTCTTTCTATGCCGCAATCCGCCGTTCCAACCGGCTGACCAGCCGTACGATTGGCCAAAGCATGACCAGGTAGATTGCCGCGGCGAGGATGATCGGGGAGCTGTTGAAGGTCACCGATCGCGCCATATCGGCGGAATAGAGAAGCTCAGGCAGCGCGACCACGCTCGCAATCGAGGTGAGCTTTACCACTTCGACGGTGTTGGAAATGAGATCGGGCAGCACGTTACGCACGGCTTGGGGAAGCACAACATATGCAAGCGTCTGATAATAGCCCAAGCCGGTGGAGCGGGCGGCATCCCATTGCCCGAGACCCACGCTTTCGATTCCGGCGCGGTAGATCTCACCGTAATAGCTCGATGTGTTGAGCAGGAAAGCGATTGCAACCGCGGCGAGCGATGACGGCCGCAAACCGGCAAACGGCAGTCCGGAATAGACGAAGATCAACAGGACCAGCGGGGGGATGGCGCGAAAAAAATCGATGCCCACGACCGCTGCCCAGCGAACCGGGGATAATGACGAGCGCGAGAGCAGGGCGACCGCAAGCCCGCCGGCGAGCCCGAGCGGAATCACCAGGAGGCAAAGCACGAGGGTCTGCCGCAGACCCAGAAGCAGAAGCGGCAGCGCCGTTTGCATGATCGACAGATTGAAGAACTGCTGGCCGAGGGCTTCCATCAGATCCTCCGCCAGCCGAAACGCGTCTCGAGGAAGCGTCCGAGCACGACGACCGGAATAAACAGGATCACGTAGGCGACTGCTCCCATCATCAGGGGCGTGGCATTGCCCGAAAACGATTGCGCCGTCGTCGCCTGGTTGAGAATTTCACCTACGCCGATCACCATGCCCAAGGCGGTGTTCTTGGTGATCACGATGGTGCGGTTGGTGATCGGCGGGACGGTCAGGCGCAACGCCTGGGGCAGCACGACGTAGGCAAGCGTGCCGAGAAAACCCAAGCCGGTCGAGCGTGCCGCTTCCCATTGTCCCTTTGGTATGGACAAAAGCCCGGCCCAGAAAATCTCCTCGCAGAACGCCGCCAATACGAGTGACAAAACCAGCCACAACACCGCAAACGAAGGGAGGTAGATGCCCACGTTGGGCAGGCCGAAATAAACGAGCAACACCAGGACGAGTGGGGGCAAGGCGCGAAAGATATCGGCAAATAGAACGATCAATGCGCTAAGCGGCAGCACGCGAAAAGAGCGCGCCAGCGCGAGCATGAGACCGATTGCAATTCCCGTGATCACCACCGCGGCTGCAATCTCGATTGTCACTCCGACGCCCTTGAGAATAGCGGGGAAGTAGCGCTGGATCAGCTCCCAGTTGAAAAACACGTCGAGGAAGCGCGAATGCACGGTCGCCTCAGCGGACGATCTCGGCGATAAAGGCGCGTGTGCGCGGTTCTCGCGGTTTGGAGAAAATGCCCTCGGGGTCTCCCTCTTCGACGATCGCGCCGTGGTCCATGAAGATGATGCGATCGGCTGCGTCGCGTGCAAATCGCATCTCATGGCTCACGACCAGCATGGTCATGCCGGATTGCTTGAGCTCGCGCATGACCTTGAGCACGCCCCCGACAAGCTCAGGGTCGAGCGCGGATGTCGGCTCGTCGAACAGCATGATCTTCGGCTCGAGCGCGAGCGAGCGGGCGATTGCGACCCGCTGCTGCTGGCCGCCCGACAGCTCCGCGGGATAGGCGCGCGCCTTTTCGGCAAGTCCCACGCGAGCGAGCGCGGCGAGCGCGATCTTCTCCGCTTCTGCACGGGATTTGCGCAGCACCTTCGTGAGCGCCAGCGCGACGTTTCCGAATGCGGTCATATGAGGATAAAGATTGAAAGACTGGAACACCATGCCAATCCGGCGGCGCATGGCGTTGATATCCGTCGAACGTGCCATGATGTCGATGCCGTCAACCCGGATCGAGCCGGCAGTCGGCTCCTCCAGACGATTGCAGCAGCGCAGCAGCGTGCTTTTGCCCGAGCCCGACGGTCCGATGATGAAGACGAGCTGCTGCGGCCAGACTATAAGGTCGATGCCACGCAGCACTTCCACATGATGGAAGCTTTTGCGCAGGCCGCGGATTTCCAGGATCGGCGCCTGCGCGGTGGTCATCAGGCGTCGGTCAGCCGCAGGACGGCGTGTGCGGAGTCGGATCGTAGCCCGGCATGTCCGGAACGCCATAACCGGGATAGATCGTCACCGCGGGCGAACCCGGCTCGGGCGCCACGCCGAACCACTTCTCGTGCAGCTTTGCGATGACTCCGTCGGCCTTGAGGCATTCGATGGCGCTGTCGATCGTTTTGCGCAGCTCACCG
>CATPCO010000110.1 GCA_955652925.1 uncultured Xanthobacteraceae bacterium
CCCGCTCGTCGGAGTAGGGTGAAAATTGCGCGATCAACGTCTCGATTTCGGCGAGCAGCGCATTGCCTCCAGCATCCAGAGCCGGCCGGTCGAGGGTGGGATAACAATAGAGTCCCTCGAAGCCATCTCGGGCCAGCACCGAACGGAAGGAAGCGGGGATCGACACCCGCCCCTTGGCATCCAGGCGCAAGCTGTAGTTGGAGACAAACCGGTCCATGGGCACCGTAACCCGTATCCATCCAGTGCACCGGCCGCGTCCCCGGCTGAGGGTTCAGGGTGGCGTAGGCGCAACCGATCTTTCCGGCCGTCGATGGGAAAATATGGGCTACCATGGGATAAGTTGGGCGTCAACGGGAATGGTTCCTGGCCCGGGAACTGATCAACCAAAATCATTAACGGCCCGCCCGCTTAAGGAATAGTTGAGCCAAAAACCGACGTGGTCTCGCGTCCGGAGGGATTTCCCAAGCCCGTACTGCAGGTTGCACTGCAAACCAATCCGGAATCGGAGGGAACGGCGGGCATTGTTCGGGCGTTGTCAGGCCACAAGGAAAGAACCTCTTTCCTTCACTGAGAAACCTCTCAGGAGGCTGAGATGCTAAGGACTCTCATGATGTCGGCGGCTGTCAGCGCGCTGATGGCTTCGGGCGCTCTGGCGCAAGCCAATCCGCCCGCAAATGCGCCAGCGGCTAGGAATGATGTCGCCGAGACGCACAGTGCGAAGTTTATTCAGGCTCAGGGTACGGACAAGTTCGTGTTTTCGAAGTTCAAGGGTAACGACGTCCTGGGCCCGGACAATCAGAAGGTCGGTAGCGTGTCCGACATTCTGTTCGACAAAAGCGGGAAGATCGACGGACTCATTGTCGGTGTGGGTGGCTTCCTCGGAATCGGGGAAAAGAATGTCGCCATCGATATGAGCGCGTTCCAAATGGTACCCGCGAGCAGTAGCAATGCGACTACGGGGACGGGCAACACAGGAACTCCCAGTGCCGCCGCTCCCGAGGATCCGACCCACGTCAATCTTAAAGTGACGTGGACCAAGGACCAGCTCAAGGCGGCCCCGGACTTCCAGTACTATCGTCCGGCCGCGCGCATGTCCGAGCGGCCTGCAACGTCACCGACCACCGGCCTGGGACCGCGGCCGATCGCTCCGCCTCCAGGAGCGCCGCCCCGTTAGTAGCGTGGGGTAGAGTAACGTTGCGTCGGTAGCGTCTGCGTTTCGGGACAGAGTAGGTTCCCCGCGGTCCGGGTCGGTCAAAAGCCGGCCCGGCCGTCTTTTTGGGGCTTTTTCTGCTGATATACGACTTAATCGCGCGGCTCTCGATCCGGCATGCGGCCGAGAGGCAACACCCGGCTGCGAATTCACAGGTTTACCGGACACACACGCGACTTGCACTTGTATTGTCGCCTCTTTTTTGCACAATCGAGGGGTCGCGGGGGCGACACTCAATCGTTTGCCCGGTCCGCCTCTGAGTTGTAAGCGCGTCGGTGATATCGCGTATGGTTACGCTTGTGTCCGAGTTGCGCCCAGATTCCTGCGTCGTCGCAGAGGTTCGGCCTTCGCCCAACCAGAGCGAGCGCAAGGATGGCGCTTTGCCCGACATGATCGTGCTGCACTATACCGGCATGCGCGACAATGAGGCCGCGATCAGGACGCTTTGTAATCCGGTATCCGAGGTTTCCGCCCATTACGTCGTGCTGCAGGACGGCTACATCGTGCAGCTCGTTGCCGAGTCCCGGCGGGCTTGGCACGCTGGCGTTTCCTATTGGGCGGGCCAGACCGACATTAATTCATGCTCCATCGGGATTGAGATCGCCAACCCGGGTCACGACCACGGCTATCCCGATTTTCCGCGACGGCAAATCGCGGCGGTGACTGCATTGTGCCGCAGCATCTTGGCCCGTCATCAGATTCCGGCTGACCGCGTCCTTGCGCATTCCGACATAGCGCCCGCACGCAAGCAGGATCCTGGAGAAAAGTTTCCCTGGAAGCTCTTGGCGGAATCCGGCATCGGCCTGTGGGTCAAGCCCGCACCGCTGATCCAGATGGGACAAATCTACGTGCTCGGGGACACCAATCCGGCAATCGAGGAAACCCAACGCCTGCTCGCGCGCTACGGTTATGGGGTTACCCCCACAGGCTATCTCGACAGCCCGACCCGCGATGCCGTTGCCGCGTTCCAGCGCCATTTCCGGCCCATGCGGGTCGATGGCGTGCTGGACGTCTCCACCACAACGACGTTGAAGGCGCTGTTGGCCGCACGCGACGCACGTCTCAACTCTATCCAGCCGAGCTGAAGCATTTTCATCGCCGCTCTTGAACTTGCGCTGCGGTGGCCCCATCACTGTGGAGTCAGTCGGCCGGACGGCTGCTCGACCCAATGGCGAAAGCCGGTTCGAGAGGAAAGTCCGGGCTCCACGGACGTGCGGTGCCGGCTAATGGCCGGCAGGCGTGAGCCTCGGGAAAGTGCCACAGAAAACATACCGCCGCGCATTGCGCGGTAAGGGTGAAATGGTGCGGTAAGAGCGCACCGCGCCTGCGGCAACGCAGGTGGCAGGGTAAACCCCACCGGGAGCAAGACCGAATAGGGACGGGCGGGACGTTTGAAGGTCCCGGGATCGATGTCCGGATCCGGACCGTCCGGGTAGGTCGCTCGAGGCGCCGGGCAACCGGCGCCACAGACGAATGGCCGTCACGCGAAAGCGCAAGCTTTCGCCCCACAGAACCCGGCTTACAGGCCGGCTGATAACGTGAGAGGCCCGGTGGAGAGCATCCCCCGGGCCTCGCCACTCTGGAGGCGATAGCGAATAGCGAATAGAAGCTATCGGGCCGGGCAACTATTCGCTGTTCGCTACTCGCTATTCGCTTCTCACCAATCGCCTCGCCATGCCGATAAACGCCACCTGGGACTTCTGGATCGATCGCGGCGGCACTTTCACAGACGTGATCGGGCGGCGGCCCGAGGGCACGCTCGTTGCGCACAAGCTCTTGTCGGAGCAACCGCTCGCCGATCGGGATGCCGCAGTGGAAGGCATTCGCCACCTGCTCGGCGTAGCGCCAGGCCTGCCGATCCCGCCGGGCGTCATCGGCAACATCAAGATGGGAACGACTGTCGCCACCAATGCACTGCTTGAGCGCAAGGGTGAGCGCACGCTCCTGCTGATCACCAAGGGGTTCCGCGACGCGCTCAAAATCGGTTACCAGGCCCGCCCCAAAATTTTTGCCCGCCAGATCATCAAACCGCAAATGCTCTACGAGCAGGTGGTGGAGATCGAGGAGCGCGTGCGCGCCGACGGCGCGGTTGAGCAGCGACTCGATGTCGATCAGGCGCGCAACGCGCTTGTCGCCGCGCTTGCAGCCGGTATCAAGGCGGTCGCAATCGTCCTCCTGCACGCGTATCGCTATCCCGAGCATGAGCGTTGCGTGGCGGCACTGGCGCGCGAGCTGGGCTTCACTCAGGTATCGGTGAGCCATGAGATTTCGCCCCTGATCAAGCTTGTTGGGCGGGGCGATACGACCGTCGTCGACGCTTATCTTTCCCCGATCATCCGCAGTTACGTCGCGAAGGTCGCAAGCGAGATCGAGCCCATCACGAGGCAACGCGCGAACGGTGCAAAGCAAGCACAGCGCGCCAGTCCCTTCCTCATGTTCATGATGTCGTCGGGTGGGCTGACCATGGCTGACCTGTTCCAGGGCAAGGACGCGATCCTCTCCGGACCTGCCGGAGGCGTAGTCGGCATGGCCGAGACGGGGCGGCAAGCCGGTTTCGATCGCCTCATTGGCTTCGACATGGGCGGCACTTCGACCGACGTGTCGCATTTCGACGGCGAATACGAGCGCGCCTTCGAGACTGAAATCGCCGGCGTGCGCATGCGCGCGCCCATGATGCTGATCCACACCGTGGCGGCGGGAGGCGGATCCATTCTGCACTTCGATGGGGCGCGCTTCCGCGTCGGGCCGGACAGTGCCGGGGCCAATCCAGGCCCCAAATGTTATCGCCGCGGAGGGCCGCTCGCGCTCACTGACGCAAACCTGATGGTGGGCAAGCTCATTCCTGATTTCTTCCCGAAGATTTTTGGTGCTGGGCAGAACGAGCCCCTGGACGCACCGGCGGTGCACACCGCTTTCAGCGAGCTCGCGCATGAGATCGGGGACGGCCGTTCGGCCGAGGCCGTCGCTGACGGCTTTATCAAGATCGCAATCGAGAACATGGCCAATGCCATCAAGAAAATCTCGGTACAGCGCGGCTATGACGTCACTCGCTACGTGCTCAACTGCTTTGGCGGCGCGGGCGGCCAGCACGCCTGTCTCGTCGCTGACGCGCTTGGCATGACCAAGGTGCTGATCCACCCGTTCTCGTCCTTGCTGTCGGCATATGGCATGGGGCTTGCGGACATTCGTGCCACGCGGCAGCTGGCCATTGAGGAGCCTTTCGGCGCAGCAACACTCAACGCCATCAGACCAATCGGCAACCGCCTAGGCGAGGAGGCACGAGCAGAGGTCATCCGCCAGGGCGTTCCGGCCGACGCCGTGACCGTGCATCTGCGCGTGCATATTCGATACTCCGGAACAGATACGGCTCTTGTGGTGCCGGGCGTTACGCAAGCTCCTTGCGCGGCTCCCACGGAGGTCTCACTGGCCTCCTTACGATCCCGCTTCGAAGCGGCGCACAAGGCGCGCTTCGGATTCATCGACGAGATGAAAGACCTTGTGGTTGAGGCGGTCTCAATCGAGGCAATCGGCGGAGGGGCGAAGTTTATGGAGCCGGCGCACGCGCTTACGGACGCGCCGCTTCCCGCCCCCGTGCAGAACACCCGCTTCTACTCCGGCGGCACATGGCACGATGCGTCCATCTTCCTGCGCAAACAACTGTCGCCTGGTCACAAGGTGAACGGCCCGGCCATTATCATTGAGCCGCATCAAACGGTTGTGGTGGAGGACGGCTGGGGCGCCACCATTACCGCAAAGAACCATCTCGTCGTCGAGCGCATCGTTGCGCTCAAGCGCCAAAGCGCGATCGGCACGGCGGCCGATCCGGTGATGCTCGAAGTGTTCAACAACCTGTTCATGTCGATTGCCGAACAGATGGGCGTGTCGCTGCAGAACACGGCCTATTCGGTCAACATCAAGGAGCGGCTCGATTTCTCGTGTGCGGTATTCGCAGCCGATGGCACGCTGGTGGCGAATGCTCCGCATATGCCCGTCCATCTCGGCTCCATGGATCGCGCCGTGGAAACCGTTATCCGCGAGAACCAGGGCACGATCGCACCCGGCGACGTGTACGTAATCAATGCACCTTATAACGGCGGCACGCATCTGCCCGATATCACCGTGTGCACGCCGGTCTTCGATGCCGCCCAGGAAAAGATTCTGTTCTGGGTTGCCTCGCGCGGCCACCATGCGGATGTCGGCGGGATTTCACCCGGCTCGATGTCGCCCAACGCCATCACCATCGAGCAGGAGGGCGTCTACATCGATAATTTCAAGCTGGTCGACCGCGGCCGTTTCCGCGAGCAGGCACTTTATGAGCTGCTCAACGGCGCAAAATACCCCACACGCAACGCGCTTCAGAACGTCAACGACATCAAGGCGCAGATCGCGGCCAACGAGAAAGGCGTGCAGGAGCTCAACAAGATGGTCGCGCAGTTCACGCTGCCGGTCGTGGAGGCCTACATGGGGCACGTGCAGGACAATGCGGCCGAAAGCGTGCGCCGGGTCATCGACCGGCTGCATGACTCATCGTTCGAATATGAGATGGACCAGGGCACGGTCATCAAGGTGAAGATCACGGTCGACAAGCAAAAACGCCAGGCGACCGTCGATTTCACCGGCACCTCGCCGCAGCAAAACAGCAATTTCAATGCCCCGGAACCGGTGACCCGCGCGGCCGTGCTCTACGTGTTTCGCGTGATGGTGGACGACGACATTCCAATGAACGGCGGCTGTTTGCGCCCGATCAGAATCATAATTCCGAAGAAATCAATGCTCTCGCCGGAATTTCCCGCAGCCGTCGTTGCAGGCAACGTCGAAACGTCCCAAGCCGTGACGAACTGCTTGTTTGGAGCGCTCGGCGCGCTCGCCGCGGCGCAGGGCACCATGAACAATCTGAACTTTGGAAATGCGAGATACCAGTATTACGAAACCATCTGCTCCGGTTCACCTGCCGGGCCCGGTTTTGACGGGACCGACGCCGTGCATACTCATATGACCAATACGCGACTGACCGATCCGGAAGTGCTGGAGTTCCGCTACCCGGTCGTGCTCGAGGATTTTCACATTCGTCAGAATTCGGGCGGACGCGGCAAGTGGCATGCCGGCGACGGCGTGCGCCGCACCATTCGCTTCCTGGAGAAAATGGATTGCACGATTCTCTCAGGTCACCGGCGCGTGCGCCCCTTTGGCCTGGCGGGCGGCGAGGCGGGTCAGGTCGGTGAGAACTGGGCGCGCAGGAAAGGCGGCCACATGGAAAGGCTTGCAGGCTGCGATGCAACGGTCATCGACGCCGGCGAGGCCGTCATTATCCAGACGCCGACCGCAGGCGGCTACGGCAAGGCAGACGAATGATGACGGTGTAGGTGTGTGTGTACAAGGGTGCGCAAAGGCGCGCGATGTTCAGCTTGCATGAGCGGACAACCCAAATTGCGCACGCCGAGCGCACGCCGCTCCGATACGATGTGTCTGGTTGTGAGCGCGGTGCGAGCGGCTTTGCGCACCCTACGGATGCGTCTCAGCTCTGCTGAATGGCAGACACCAACCAGTGGCCGCCCTGACGGCGCATGAAGGTCCACACTTCAGTGGCTTCGTCCGGACCGCCCTCGACCACGCGGTCGCTTTGGCGGTCGACCATCTGATCGTTGAGCGAGTAGCGCATCGCGACCGTCGCGTACTCGGTATCGCCTTCGCGCCAAGCCTCGGCAAGGTCGCCCTGCTGGAGTTTCACATCCGACACGCGATTGACGACGCCCTTGCTCGCGTTGGCAGCAAGATCCTCCGAGAAATAGGAAACCATCTCTGGCGTCGCGATCGAGCGCAAGCGGCCAAGATCTTCTGTGCTGTAGGCGGCCTGCACCTCGCCGAGAAGCCGCTCGAAGGAGTTGAAATCATCGGGCGTAAGCCCGACCTCGTCGGTGCCGGAGGCGCGCTGCGCGGTGGGACGGGCGCTGCCGCCACCCAAGCCCAAGCCGGACCCCAAGGCTCCGGAACCCAAGGCTCCGGAACCCATCGCGCCTGACGCATCGTTGCGAAATGCGGGGCCACCCGCGAGTGCCGGTTGGCTCCTGCGCTGCCACCATGCCCAGATCATTCGCGCGACAAATACAACCAGCACAACTTGCAGCAAAAGACCCAGGATAGAGGCAAACCCGCCAAGGCCGCCAAAGAGGCCGTGGCCGAAGAGCATGCCGAGCAGTCCTGCACCGAGGAATCCCGCGAACATTCCGCCGAGGAATCCTGGGCGGCCAAAAAAGCCGCCAAGCGGCGATGTCGTCGGCGCGCGCTGGGCCAAGCCGGGCTGGTTCGGCTGAGTCATGCTGCGCTCCATGGGGCGCGCGCTCGGTGACGTCGTCGTCGAAGGCGGCGCGGAGAAGGTCTGCGAGCCGCGGCTCCCGAAGCTGCCGCCCCGGCCGGCGCGTGCATCAGCGTCGCTCACCATAAGCGCCCAGGTTGCGGCAACGGCGCAGACCGCGAGCAAAGGACGAAAACGCGTGCGCAGCATGAACTCCTCCCGAGTGCGATGAATTACGCAGTCTAGCATATTGGGATTGCCGGGCACCATTTTAAGGTGCTGCGATCGAGGACCGGCTCTGGAGTGAAAAAGCTCTTTCCCAGCCGAGGGTTATCGACCCAAACGAAACGCCGGGCGCGCTGGCTTAATCCTCGCCGTCGTTGCCGGGCTCGGCCATCGGCAAAGCGCTGTCGGGGAAATCACTCGGATCCGCGCGCCGTTTGCTTAGACGGACAGCGCTACGCGTAGAGCCAGTCACGTAAGGCCCGTGGCCGCGCGCGGCATAGCGGCCGCCCGCGCGCGCGGCCACCTCCTCGCCTGACACGGCGTGCGGGTTGCACGTACGATAACCGCTGCTTCGGCGCATCAGATCAACGTGGATATGATCGTAATGATAGGCGTTTGAACCGGGCGCGAGCACGGTCGTGAATTGCTGACATGCGGCCCCCTGCACATCGCGCAAGAAGCCCTGCTCCTCCGGCAATCCGTGCCAGCCGTTCTTCACGCTGATTGTGCGGCCGTCGGCGAGAACAAACGCGGCGATATCGAGCGCGTTGCCGAATGCATGCTCCGAAATGCGCGCGTGCGCGTTGCCATTCATGCCGCGACATGAATAAGCGGAAATTTGTTTGATCTCCGCGACCGGCGCCCCGAACCAGTGCATGGCCGCGGGCTGCACGGCAGTGGCGATCCAACGTTCCAGCTCGGAAACGATAGGGCACGCGAGTGTTGCCGGCGGGTTCATCGCGACCGCAGCGACCGAGCCGCTCATCTGCTCGCCGCTTGCGGGAGCGCTAGGAACCACGCTCGCGGGTTCCGGCGGCCGGCTGTGTTCGCTCTCCCAATCTTCGCGCGCAGCGCCGTCGCTGTCGACCAGCCGCCGCCGCTCGTACAGTACGGGTGAAAGATCGTTGCGCGGGGAGGCCGACCGGTTTGGAGGCGGCAGCGGCGATGCGGTGACGCCGTAGGGCCGGCGGAAATCATAATTGCCGGATCGCGCAGCAGGAGACTCAATGAGGCCCGGCGGACTGAGAGAAATCGGGCCATCCGGCACCGCAGGGCCGTCGTAGCGAGACCAGCCGGCCGAAGGCGTGGAGGGCTCTTGCATGGTCGAGCCATCCTTCGATCTGTTGATCGGCCAGCGCTGAGGGGCGGCTCCTTGCGGAATCGCGCCGGGTGGTCGCGGGTCGTCAGCAAATGCCATCGGCGCGCTCTCGCCGAGCACGGACACTTTCAGCGGATAATCAGCGCCGCAGACGCCGGGGCCGCGGATCGCGCTCATGCGCACAATCCCGCCGCCCTCCCTCACCAGCCCCGAGTTGAGGCACTCGACTTCCGCCTCATGCCGCCACGGCTCGCGCTCGGCGAAAAGAAACCCACCGGTGCAACCAGCAAGGACTGCCAGCATGCCAACGCTTACCGACGCGACAAAATAGCCACGAGCTCCCCACGCCATGCATGGGAGAATGCGATGGAGTTTGTTAACGGCTCTTCAAGACTTCGGTCGAGCCGAGAGGACTCGGTTTGCGCATGGCGGTATGGTTAAGAAGAATGAACACAGTTCGAGCGGTGATGCTCGCAACAGCGCGGTTGAACGACTGAACGATCATCATGGGCAGCCTGCGACCCTTCTCGCTCGATTGCATTTCCGGATTGGATCGAGGCCGTTTTTTCCCTGCCTTTACCCTGGCCGCGCCTTCCCGCTTTCTTCATTATGCTACCTGCGCGACGGTTCACTGAGCGCATGATCTCGCTGCCCGATGCTGCCAAGGCGTTAAACCTATGGTTTATCATGCGTTCTTACGCACGAAGTGCTCGCCAAGACGCACACTTGTGCCATCCGTCAGTGCTTGTCCGGTCAATTTCGCAGAGCAGCAATGATGCAAATGCGAACGCGAGTCCGGATGACTTTAGCTCGAACTATCAGAGTGTTGACGGAATCATCGAAGGTTTGCGCCAAGCGTGTTTGCCTTATTCCGCACTGCAAAACATTTGGCGCTTCGGTTACGCGTCGCTGTTTGCTAGACTCCATTCAATTGAGAGGGAGGCTAACAACGTGAACCTTGCTTTGAGGCTCGACGTGTTGGCGGTTCTTGCCGTCTTCGCGTTTGTCGGGGCCATTCTGCTGGGTGTGTTCTGAAGTCTCGCGTAATCCAAGGACAACGCCATACCAATTTCAGGCACCGGTGAGGCAACTCACCGGTGTTTGCGTTTTGGCACGCTCTGGCGTCCGGTCCATCTTGCAACGACGGCATCGCGAAAGCAGGCTATGCTGTACGAAAGGTAGATTGCAGCTCGGATGAGCGAAGCGACATCCGGGACGAGCCAAGCGATAACCACCGCCGCGGATTTCGCTTCGCTCATCCGGCCTGCGAAACTAGAAACGACGCACTTGCGGAGGAAAACAGTGATCCGGACCATCGAGCAGACGACCATGCGGAAGGTGTATTGGCGCGTGCTGCCGATTGCCGCTGCGAGCTATTTCTTCTGCTACCTCGACCGCATCAATGTGGGCTTCGCCGCGCTTACCATGAACAAGGATCTTGGTCTTGATGCCGCGACGTTCGGATTTGCCGCCGGTGTCTTTTTCTGGGGCTATTTCCTGTTCGAAGTGCCGAGCAACATCATTCTGGAAAAGGTTGGCGCGCGTCTCTGGATCGCCCGCATCATGGTGACGTGGGGCCTGCTTTCGGGCGCGACCGCCTTGTGCACCGGGCTGTACAGCTTCATGACGGTACGTTTCCTGCTCGGTCTCGCCGAGGCGGGCTTCTTCCCGGGCCTGGTGCTGTTCTTTACCTATTGGTTCCCGGACCGCCATCGTGCGCGCATCAATTCGGGCTTCACGCTGGCGCTCCCGGTTGCCGTGGCGGCCGGTGCGCCGATGTCGACGGGGATCATGGAGCTGCACGGCTTGCTGGGTCTCGCCGGCTGGAAATGGCTGTATCTGCTCGAAGCGATCCCCACGGTCCTCCTCGGCATTGTCGTGCTGCTTTATTTGACCGATCGACCCGCCCAGGCAACCTGGCTCAACGCCGAGGAACGCGCGTGGCTCAACTCCACCCTTGATCACGAATGCCGGCAGATCGAAGCGCATCGCAAGGTCGGCCTCTTGCAATCATTCTGGGACCCGAAGGTGCTGATGCTCGCCTTGAACTATCTCGGCATCGTGACCGCGAGTCTTGGAATGCTGATCTTCCTCCCGCAGATCGTGAAACAACTGGGCCTCACCAATATGCAGGTGGGCTGGGTCACCATGATCCCTTATATATGCGGCGCCATCAGCATGGTGGTCTGGGGCATGATCTCCGACCGCACCGGCGAGCGGCGATGGAACCTCACGCTGGCATGCGTTGTCGCGACGGCCGGCCTTATTCTCGCCGGGCTGACGGTCGGCACGGCATGGGCGCTCGCCGGCATGTCGATCGCTGCGATCGGATTCTACGGCAGCAAGGGGCCGTTCTGGTCGATGCCGCCGATGTTTCTCACCGGCACGGCGGCTGCCGCGAGCATCGCCTGGATCAATTCGCTCGGCAATCTCGGCGGCTTCTTCGGGCCCTCAATCGTGGGCTGGGCTAGAGACGCGACGGGCAGCTTCGCGGGCGGCCTCTATGCACTCGCCGCGTTCGCGCTCATGGCGGCCGTGGTCTCGGCGGTCTGGCTCCACATTCCGCGCCGGATAGCGGCACCGCACGCGGTTGCTGCCACGTGAGCAAATGGATGCCCGGCGAGCCCGCCGCCTTGGCTCGGGTTCGTTTGGCGTGCTTCCCGCCACCACGCCCTGAGATTTGATGGCAGGGCCGGACCGCTAAGCAGCCCGAGAAGATTTTCCTTCACCGTTCCACCGCGAAGATGCGCCACTCGCCGGGAATGCCCTTAAGCGTTTGGCTGCCGCGATCGGCAAAGCGCAAGCCGGAGCCGGCCACCAGGTCCTTGACCGTACCCGATACGAGGACCTCGCCCGGACCGGCGAGCGCAGCAACGCGCGCGCCGATATGAACGGCAATGCCTCTGACATCGCGGCCATTCGTCTCGCACTCACCCGTGTGCAGTCCGGCCCGGACCTCAATGCCAAGCGGCCGGATTTCATCGGCGATCGCGCTGGCACATCGTACCCCGCGCGCGGGACCGTCAAAGGTCGCGAGGAAACCGTCGCCGGCCGTGTCGATCTCGCGGCCGCGAAAACGCGCCAGGTTACGGCGGATGGTGGCGTGATGATTCTCCAGGAGATCGCGCCAGCGCCGGTCGCCAAGCGCGGCAGCTTTCTCCGTCGAGCCGACAATATCGGTAAAGAGAACGGTGGCGAGCACCCGATCAACTGGAACGGGTCCGCGCGCACCGGTCAGGAACTCCTCAATGGCATCGGCAATCTCGCCGGCGCTTTCGCCGACAAAAGGAATATGATCGGTCCCCGGAAGCTCGATGTAGCGGGCGCCGGGAATGTGCCCGGCAAGATAGCGTCCGCCCTCCACATTGATCGTGGTGTCGTCCGTTCGATGGATCACCAGCGTGGGCACGCGGATCGTGGGCACAATAGCGCTGATATCGATCTGACTGTTCATGCGCATGAGTGCGCAAGCGGCGGCCGGGCTTGCGCCATGGCGCTCCCCCTTGCCCCACCAGCTTTGAAATAGCGCGTCATTTGCGCGTGAGGGTGCGAACTTGCGCAAGCTGCCGCCGGTCCCCCACGCGTGCTCGACATAATTGAAGAACTCGCGCAGCGCCTCGTCGGTCGGGAACCAGGACGAAAAGCGCGCAAAGCTGCCATAGAGTACGAGCGCACGGCATCGCTCGGGATACGTCGCCGCAAACAGCGCCGTCAGCGGACCGCCTTCTGAAATACCGAGCAGTGCGGCCTGCTCCATGCCCGCAGCGTCCATGACGGCCCGCAGGTCGTCCATGCGCTGATCGACCCCCGGAAGCTCGGCGATGCGGTCCGACATGCCGGTACCGCGCTTGTCGAACATCACCACGCGGGCATAGCTTGCGAGCCGAAGCAGCCAACGCGCGACGTCGGGCTCGTCCCACCAGTGCTCCACGTTGGAGATGAATGGCGGGACAAGAACCACATTCACCGCGCCGCCGCCAAACACCTGATAGGCGATATGAACCTCGCCGCTCTTGGCATATTGGGTAATGGGCTGCATTTCCGCATCCAGTGTGCGCCGCGGCTCCGGCTGCGATCCACGCTCGGGTCGACGCTAGCAAGGGCTGTTCGGAACACCAAGGCTTGCCCCGCGGCGGCACGGAGCTGTCCAACAAGCTTCGATGACGTTGATTGACATGAGTGGTCAACCCCGGCGCTCTTGTCGTTACCGTCATGCCACGGCCCCAATTGTGGGGTGCAAGCGATGAAATCGTCATGAAGGGGCAGGCCATGTCGCTCATTCGAAACGGATATGCAGTGTCAATTTGCCGGAGCTTCCTGCTTGCGCTCTTTCCGGCGCTTTTCAGTCTTGCGCTGTGCGATCACGGCGCGCTTCGTGCCCAGGACATCAAGCAGATCAAGCTCACCGAGAAGCACATTCAGGGATTCATCGCCGCCGACGACGAGATGGCAAGGATCTATGGGGCCAACGTCGACAACTCGGATCCAAAGGTGCAGGCGCAGGGCGAGGCTGTGGCCAGGAAGAACGGCTTTGCAAGCCTCGCCGAATATGACGACGTGTCGATGAACATCGCAATATTCATGTCCCACATCGACCCGAAGACCAGAAAGTTCACCGAGCCAGCCGAACGGGTCAAGGAGGAGATCGCGGCGCTCAAGGCGGACAAATCAGTCTCGGAGGAAGGAAAGAAAGAAGCCCTGGCGGAGCTCGAAATGGCGCTCAAGGGCGCCAAGCCTATTGCGTTCAAGGAGAATATCACATTGGTGACAAGGTATTTCGATAAGCTTCTGCCACTCATGCAGGTGCTCGGACCTTCGGATTAGCGGGTTGCGGGGCCAGTTCATCAACCTGCCAATTGTGCCTGGTCGTGCTCAGCGCGCCCTGAGACCTCGTCGGTATCGAGCGCAATCTTCTGGGCGAGCATGACATCGGCTTGCAGCAGGGAATCAGCATCCTGCGGTGTAAAGCACGATGGCTTACCGTTGTGGCCTCCTGGAAAACTGTTTGAACCAAGCACCGCCATAGCAACGCGGCGTGGCGATTGTTTGGGGCGCAAGCACAATTCGAGAAGTATTGCACCGCGAAAACCGCGACTGAACCCTCGAGACAGATTAAATCTTCTTAATCCTGTGCGATCGCGGCTATGTTGTCCAAATCCGTGCTTACATTGTCCGCGCCCAGGCTTGCAGCAGGACATGTCCATGAGCGGCGCGTCTGCACCGGATGGTGACCGAACCAAAGTTGCGCAAGGAAGAGTTCGGCCGGCCGGCCGCGGAGCAGGAAGCAGCGCGTCACTCCTTCTCGGCGGGGGACTTTCGATCGTCGCTTCCACATACGGCCGGCGAAAGGGGCGTCTTTTGTGCGAGCAAGCGCGCGCCGAGGCTTGCGGACTTCCTCTCCAACGCGTGCGTCCTCCCAAGCCGTTGGGCCTGACGATGCTGTGGGCTGATCGCATTCCCCGTCCGGCGCGCGCGGCACAAGGATTTCATCATGTGAAGGATTTCGCTCGCAGCGTGAAAGAGCTGCGTGCCCGGCGCGCGGAGTTACAGCGCCAGCATCCGGACCCGGTACGCCGCGCAATTCTCGACACACTCGAGCGCATCCTCTCGGATCGCGAGGACTTGAGGGAGGCCGCACGGCGGCAAGCTCGCGCCCGCGGACGCCCGCGCTTCAATGTGTGGTGGGGAAGCGGCAAGCCACGCGTGTACAACAGTGTGCGGCTGATGAGCGGGCGATACTGCGGCACGCGGGACGTTGCGGTGCCGGCCGATTGCCTGCTCAAGCACATCGATGGTGACGGGAACGTCGCAAGCCGTGTCCGGCAAGCCGACCCGCGCACACGCATCCTCGCGACACCCCATTGGATCGACCGCGTCGCCGTTGGCGCGCTTGCTTGCCCACGCTTCTGGCTCACCGTGGACGAGCATCTTGCCGTCGAGATACGCGCGTGCGCGATCCGTCAAATCCAGCTGCAGCGCTGCGAGCGCCAACCGAAACCGGATTGGCGCGCGGGGGACATGCACGTGGGTGGAAGCAGCGGGCAAGGCTACACGCTCACGATTGGGGGAGTGCGGGCACACCACTGGCGTTATTGGCCGAGCCGCGCCGAAATCGCCCGGGCCGCGGTGCAGGCACGGCGCAAGCTGAAACTAGAGCACGCGCTTGCACTCTCGCCCGATGCGCCCGACACGCTTGGCTGGCGTGGATGGGTTTGGGATGGGCTGGTTCTCCTCTCGCCCTTCCGGCGCACGCCTTGGCACGAGGCTTCGCTGCAGGCGCAAGCGTGGTCGGACAGTGCAGCCGTTCGCGGTGAAGCCGGCATCCATGCGCGGCGCGTGCCGTATGACTGGCGCCAGGTCGATCCGTCGTTAGTTCCTGAAATCGAAATCGGCGCGTGCAACGTGCATGGGATCGTCGAGCGCTATGGCCGCTACGTGCTCGGCACCGAGGGTTGGCGCGCCGAGTGGGTCGTCATTCGCGAGCTGATGGCACCCGACATCGCGACGGCGCTCAAGCTGATGCGCCAGTATCCGGAGGTTCGCGTCCACATCAACAAACGGGAGCTCAGCCATGAAGATCGGTGACATCGTGCGCGTCGGCGAGCGGGAAATCCCGATGCCGAATCTTACGCCGAAGGAGCCGCCGGAGCCTGCGCCCTCCTCACCTCCTCCGGCGCGCGAGCCTCAAC
>CATPCO010000111.1 GCA_955652925.1 uncultured Xanthobacteraceae bacterium
ACCAAATTCGCGGCGAGGCCCGGAGCGTTGCGGCCGGCGTCATCTTTGTCGGAAGTTATCTCGCGCTCGCGATCGGTCGGATTCCCGGCCTGAGCATCGACCGAGCCGGCATCGCCCTTGTCGGCGCCGGCCTCATGGTAGCATCAGGCGCTCTGTCGCTCGACGATGCATTTAAGGCGGTGGACCTCGATACGATCTCGTTGCTGCTCGGCATGATGATCGTCGTCGCCAGTCTGCGGCTTTCCGGCTTCTTCGCCGTCGCCAATGCCTGGGTCATGGCGCACGCCCGGCAGCCTTTGATACTGCTTGGCGCGGTTGTCGCAACCTCTGGCGTTTTCTCCGCCTTCCTAGTGAACGACGCGATCTGCCTCGTGCTGGCCCCGCTCGTGCTGGAGTTGACCCGCGCGCTGGGACGCCGGCCGGTGCCCTACCTGATAGCTGTGGCGATGGCGTCGAATGTGGGGTCAACCGCGACGATCACCGGCAATCCTCAGAACATCCTGATCGGCAGCTTCTCTCATATCCCGTATGCCAAATTCGCCCTGGCGTTGGCGCCGGTCGCGCTGGTCGGGCTCGTCATCACCGTGGCGCTGATTGCGCTCTTCCATCGCACCGAGTTCGCCGGTACCGCTGGACTGGAAGCGCCGCCACCGAAGGCCGCTGCCCATCGCGTGCTGGTGATCCGCGCATTGCTGGCGACCCTGATCTTGATCGGATTATTTTTCGCCGGGATTGTGCCAGCCAAGGCGGCGATCATCATCGGCGGCCTTCTGCTGCTGACGCGACGAGTGAAGAGCCGGCGGGTCTACGCGCAGGTCGATTGGTCGCTGCTGCTGATGTTCGCCGGTCTGTTCATCATCATAGCCGGCGCGCAGCGTGCGCTCCTCGGCCCCGACATCGTTGCCGTCGTGGGCCGGCTTCACCTCGATCAAGTTCCGGTGCTCAGCATCGTGACGGCAGTGCTGTCCAATTTAGTCAGCAACGTGCCAGCCGTGTTGATGCTCAAACCGTTTGTCGATGCACTGAAAGACCACGACACGGCGTGGCTGGTGATTGCGATGGCTTCGACCCTGGCTGGCAACTTCACCGTGCTGGGCTCGATTGCCAATCTGATAGTCGTGCAGAGGGCGGCCATTTCCGGCGTGGCGATCGGCTTCTGGGACTATTTCAGAATCGGCGCGCCGCTGACCATCATCACCCTCGCGATCGGGACGCTGTGGCTATGGTTGTGACATCGACCAAGGCCAGGCGCTTCCAGCCGCGTCTCCTCGGGTAACACTCGGCCCGCAAGTACCGCGCTCATCCTGATAGTCAACCTGGCGGCGAGGACGGTTCAATCGCCGTATTCCTTAGTCCGATCTTCAAGAGCCACCCGGCACTGCTCGACCAGCGCCTTCAACTCGCTGCGCACTTCCTCGCTCGCGGCCTGCTGGCCTTCGAGATTCTCTTGCAAGCTGTTCACGTTGCCCCGATTTACCGAAGGTGATTTAGCAAACCAATAGGACGGTTCAAAGACCAGCGCGGCGGCTTCGTGGCCCCTCGGGGCGCGCGCAACGCCGGGCGGCGGCTCAGCCCTCAAGCAGGACGCACCAGTCGGCTTGGGTGCCCGCGCGGACAAGCCGCGTGAGCCAGCCCACGCGTCCATCATGAACTGGCCCGCTTCGAGCGTATCTTCGCCCGTGAACTCGACCCAGTAGCGCGACAACTCATCGGATGATGGTGCCAAGCTGCCAAGTCGATCGGCCAATGCCTCAACCTCGGCTGCCTGCGCGCACAGCAATGGATCGCTGAGCTGCAAGAACTGGCGAAGGGCAGGCATGCCGTTGCGCGGGAGTTCAATCGAGTGTTCGCGCAGCCATTCGACGACAATGACAATGACGTAGCCGCTCCAGGCGAATGGCTCGAACCTGTAAGGAGCGAGTGCGGCACGCATTCCATGCCGGTCGCCGCGGGCACAGCACTCCGCAGCCCGCGCCATGGCGCTGCTCGGAACAACGAAGGCCTCGGCGATCTGGGAAATTGTCCCCTCCTCGTTCGACGGTCCGCGCCCAACCTGTAAGATTCGTCCACTATTTTTTCCTTTACGCAGGGTGGCAATATTTCGGGTTTTTGCCGCTCCTCAGGCCTCGCCGGGATGTACGACCTTTCGGGAGAAGTTCCGGGTATGGACCCGAACCCGACCTGACCTGGTGCTGGTTGCAGGTGGCACAATTCGCCATCGAGCGTGCCCAGGGTCCAGACTCAATTGATCCAGTAGGCCACGATAGCGGCGAGCTGGACGGCGGCGCAACACGAAGCGGCATCATCCCAGCTCGAAGCTGGTGATCCCGAACACCCGCTCTAATTTTATTGCGCGTACCGGCCCGGTATAGATTCTCGCGGTTGCAAAAACCGGCACAAGGCCGAGCGCTTGAGCGAGCGCGACCGCTTGTTTATTTGCAAGCATCACGGGCTGGGTCATCGAACCCTTTTGCCCACATCTCAGCATTGTCGAAAGAGCGGTGATAACCTCAGGTTGCGCTCGAGACAGACGAGAAGACCGTATTAGAAGTAAAGAACCAGGGCCGCCATCCCCGGTGGTGCGGATGATTAAGAAGATTTAATCCGTCCCGATCTGTAAGTGTTGTCCCGCCGCCTTCGATTTGCCGCGGTGTACGAACTACACTTCGTTAAGTGTCGTATCGACATGAAAGTTTGTTCACAAAGGGGACTATCATGACCACCATGGCACAAGCATCACAAGCAATTGAGAAAAGCCGCAGCGCGAGCGCAGGGAAGAAGCGTGTTCAGATCGTCATGAACCACACCGGCGAGACCCGCTATGAATTCGACGCCACGAATGCGCAGGCTGTGACGCTTGCGGAAGAGCGATTCCGGCAATTGACCGGCAGCGGCTTCCGCGCCGCGGCACTGAGCGGAGACGGAAGCCCCGGCCGGTTGATCCGGTCGTTCGATCCGCAGGTCGAGCGGACCCTGTTCATTCCGCAGCTCAAAGGCGGCTGAACGGATCACCGGTGTGCCGGCCTCTGAGACGCCTGGCGGCGGAATGGATTACCGTCGCCGGGCTCGGTCCGGCACATCATCTGCCGCGCGTGCGAAGGCCGCGTGACCGCGCCGCGATGCCGCGCGTTGTAGCCACCTTGAACGGAGTGCCGCGGCGGAGAAGTGAAGCGGGAGAGAGCGCTGTGGCGCACCCGGATACCAACACCGACCAGGAGAATCGCAGACAGTATCTCGCCCTGCTGGCGGCCGCATGCGCTCGAAACGCCTATGACTTGTCGCTCTTCCACTGGGCGGAGCGCCTCGGCCTCGATCTCTACGCGCAGCGGTCAACGTATTTCGACGGCCTCGTGAAAGCCGAGCGGATCCGGCCTGGAATGGGCCCACCCATCGAAAACGCCTCGGCGAGGCAGCCACAACGGTCAGCGAATGAGCGCGGTACTGATCTGCTCATGGAGAACCTGAGAGCGAGCCAGCGCGATCAATACAGGATCCAACAAAATTTCGATGTTATCGGCGGCGAAAGCGGAAGACGCTATCGCATCTGGCGCCGGCTGCATCAGAATATCGAGGAGCTGGACGCCGCTGGCCGCCGCATCTGCATCTGGTGTTTCCAGCCAAGCGGGGCGCTCGTTCTCGGCGACGTACTGCTGGCACAGAAGAACGCCCTCGAGCTGTTCGAATCGGATGCAATCATGATCGCTAACAGGTATTCGGACTTCGCCGCGAATAGCTGGCCCGATGCCGCGCGCGCTCGACCGATTTGAGGCGACTCGATTCGGGCGTACCTAAATACCGCTGAAAGTGTTGGCCTCCATCAAAGTTTCGTGTTGACGCACAATTGCCCATGTAATCGAGCAGCTTGCAACGAAACTGTTTCCATCATGGCCGACTATTACCGGTTACTGTCCCGTGTCGTCGCTGGCATTGAAAAGAACAACGGCGAGAATCGCCGCGCCATTTATGACCGCGCACGTTCGGCCGTGGTTAGGCAACTGCGCGCAATCGTACCAGTCTTAAGTGAGTCGGATATCACCCGCGAGCGACTAGCCCTTGAGGAAGCGATCCGAAGGGTGGAAGCCGAATGCGAGCGC
>CATPCO010000112.1 GCA_955652925.1 uncultured Xanthobacteraceae bacterium
CACGATGGCAATATCGGTCTCCCGCATGGCCGCTTCTCCTGCGGCATCATTGCGGTAAAAGAGGTTAACGAAGCCTCAAGTCTTGACCGGGGCGCCCGCGCGGCCACGATTTCTTTAGGAATGGTTGCAACCATGTGCACGGACAAACCCGCCCAAAGCGCGCTCGACGGATGACTGCCGACCATATCACCCTCACTCCGAGCAAGCCTCGCGGCACGACTTGCGCTGTTGCCGGGTCGGCTCAAGACATCAGATCTGACCAGAGCGCACGCACCGATCTTCCTTTTGCGATCAGCCCGCCGCTCGGGGTCGAAGCGGGGCAGGCCCTTCACGTCGTCTCGCGGTCGGGCATTCGCCTCGAAATCCTCGATCTCGCTGAGATTGCCAGGGAGTGGAAGGCCTTCGAGCAGAGGGCCGACCACCTGGCGTTTCAATCGTTCGATTGGCTCGCCAATTGGCAACGCCACGTCGGCACAAGGCGCGGCACAATTCCCGCCATCGTCGTCGGTCGCGAGATCGACGGCGAAACGCTCTTCATCCTGCCGCTCGCGGTGGAGACGGCGCGTTCGTACCGGCGGCTTTGTTTTCTGGCCTCGCGACTATGTGATTACAACGCGCCGCTGTTGGCACAGGATTTCTCCGCCCGCGTGAGTACAGAGCGATTCCTCCAGACCTGGCGCGATGTGCTCACGCTTTTGCGCTCGCAACCAAAGCTGCGCTTCGATCTCATCGATCTTGAAAAAATGCCGGACCATGTCGGCGAGCAGCGCAACCCATTCCTGGATCTCCGCGTGCAGGCCCATCCGAGCGGCGCCTACCTCGCTGAAATCGGCCGCGACTGGAACGCCTTCTACGCGCAGAAGCGTTCCTCTGCCACCCGCAAGCGTGAGCGCCGGCAGCTTCGCCAGCTCGCAGAGCATGGCAAGTTATGCTTCGTCGATGTCGAGGACAGCGGCGAGATCACGCGCACGCTCACAACGTTGATTGAGCAGAAATCACGCGTGTTTGCGCGCATGGGGGTGGACGACGCGTTTGCACGGCCCGGAGCTCGCGAGTTCTTTCTGGCAGTCGCAGGCGACCCGGCCATGCGCGAGCTGGTTCACGTCAGCCGGCTCGACGTCGGGATGCAAATCGTTGCTGCGAGCGTCGGATTGAAGTTCCGCGATTGCTACTATCTCATTCTGTCGAGCTATGACGACGGAGAACTGTCCCGCTTTGGGCCGGGGCGCGCTCATCTAAACGAGTTGCTGCGCCACGTCATCGAACGAGGATTTCGTTCTTTCGACTTCACCGTCGGGGACGAGCCGTACAAGCGCGATTGGTGCGACACCGAGCTTGTGCTGCACGATTATCTCGGCGCCGCGACCATCCAGGGCTGGTTCGTTGCCGGGATGACCGCGGCCTTCCGGCGGCTCAAGCGCCACATCAAGCGCTCACCCGGGTTGTGGCGCGCATTCAGCAGAGCACGAGCTGTTGCCGGACTGGTTACTGCTTCCAGACCTTGAAGGCCTCAGCAAACACACGCTCGCCGGGCGTTCCTTTCTCCATCGCGAGGATGGCACGCCGATTGTTGTTGTAGACCACCGGAATATCGAACCAGGCGCGCTCCTTGAGCAAGGACATATTGCGCTCCTTGTCGGTGTCGACGTTGGTCAATCCGATCAGGAAGAATCCACTGGTGACCTTCACCGCAAGGCCTGCAAGCGGCACGCCGCGCGTCTGCTCCGCTTGCTTCATCAGAATGCCCGGCACGTTTGAAATGCCACCTGAGGGGAAATCGGCGGGCAGCTTGAAGACAATCTCGACCGTGTGGCTGGCCGGCAAGCTTTTATCGGTATTGCGGCGAAGCGACCACGTCATTGCGAGCTTGCGTTCCGGGATTTCGACGTCGGCGCGGATGGCGAGCTCCGGCGGCTGACCGGGACCCGGCGTCACGGTCTCCGTCCGCCAGATCGCCGAGCCGACAAAGCGTTTCCCGTTCGGGTCGGCCGGATCCTCTTCGTAAAGCACGACCTTCTGGGCGACAGCGGCACCGGTCTGGGCTGGTGGCACCGGGGCCAAGCTCGACGACTGGCTGCCCGGCTCAATTCGATCGGTCATCTTTATACGGGCATTCGCAGCCGATGGCGTTTCGCGCGCAACCTCGACAGGAGCCGCCGCCCGCATACTGCGATAGAGCTCGACCACGTTGGGCGCGAGCCACGCAAGGAGCCCAATCACGGCAACTCCGGCGGCTCCCGCGCCAGCAGCTTTGATCAGGCCTGGGCTTGGCCGCCACTTCCACACGGCTGAAAGACCCGGCCTCTCGCCTTCCTCCTCGGCCGAAGCCTCAGCGTGGCGTAGGTTGGGCGCGACCGGATGAGCATCGTCGAGCGCAAATGCCGATTCGAGCATCGGCTGCGAAAAATCCTCGTGCAGATGCCGATGGTCGTGATCGAAAGCAGGTTCCTCTTCCGGCTCCGCCGGCATCTCGAAGCTGCGCAGATCTGCACGAACAGAATCGTGCGTCCGCTTCGGCGATCGCTGGAAGCGGTCGAACTCGGCTAGGGGGGGCAGACCTTCCGGCGCCATTTCAGGCGAGGTCTTCTTCGCTCGGGGCGGCGGCGGCGCCAGATCGACCGCAGGCGAAACCGTGCTGCGGAATTGGTTTTCCGCACGTATCGGCGAGGACCGTAACTCCTGCACCGGTCTGCGCAGCACAGGTCGCGGCTGCGGTACTGCGACATCGAATGCAGGCTTTTGCTCGGGCGGCCCTTGCGGCGGGCGCGGTGTTGCAGGCGACACCGCAGTTTTGGACAGTGCGGGCGAATAGGCCTTGGATGAAGGCAACCGTACTTGCGCCGCGTCCTTTTCGCCGTCTTGCGCGACCTGCGCAGGTGGATTGGCGGAGCGCCTCGGCGGCGATGCATCCGTCTGCGCTGGCTGGCGAGGCTCGATCGGCCGGATTCGCGGTGCGGGCGGCTGGCGCACGGTGTCTGCGAACTTGCGCGCGCACTCCGCCTCGACCTTGCGAATTGATTCCTCAAGCGCAAGGCGTTCACGCGTAATATCGGATTCGTTGAGAGCGGGGGTGACGCTGCGCAGTTGTGCAAGCAACGCTGCGCGCGCGCGTTCGTAAAGCGCACGGCGGTTTTCGCCGTTGTTCTTCTCAAGACCGGCGACTGCGCGCGCAATAAGGGGATGATAGTCGGCCATTGAGTTTCAACTTACTCCAGGACGGGCACAATCTCGCTCGCTCAGTTCTCGAATGGGTTGTGCATGAGAATGGTATCCTCGCGCTCGGGGCTGGTTGAGAGCAGGGCAACCGGACAGCCAACCAATTCCTCGATATGGCGCACGTATTTGATGGCCTGCGCCGGCAACTGCGCCCAGGAGCGCGCGCGCGCTGTAGCCGCGTGCCAACCCTCGAATGTCTCGTAGACCGGTTCCACCTCCGCCTGTGCGCGTTCGCTAGCGGGAAGATGGTCGATTTCGCGTCCATCCAGCCGGTATGCCACACAAACCTTCAGTTCGGTTAACCCGTCGAGAACGTCGAGCTTGGTCATCGCCAATCCATTGATCCCGCCGCTGCGGACGGTCTGCCGAACGAGCACCGCGTCGAACCAGCCGCAACGCCTCGGACGGCCCGTCACGGTGCCGAATTCACGTCCGCGCTCCCCGATAAGCCGTCCGATCTCGTTGCGTTGCTCGGTTGGGAAGGGCCCCTCCCCCACGCGCGTCGTATACGCCTTGCAGATGCCGAGCACATAATCGATCGCACCAGGCCCAAGCCCGGAACCGGTGGCGGCCTGTGCGGCCACGGTGTTCGAGGAGGTCACGAAGGGATAAGTCCCGTGATCGATGTCGAGCAGCGCTCCCTGCGCTCCTTCGAACAGTATACGCTTGCCCTCGCGCCGTTTCCGGTCGAGCAGCGACCACACGGAATCGACGTAGGGCAGCACCCGCGGGGCAACGCGCTCCAGCTGT
This sequence comes from uncultured Xanthobacteraceae bacterium, assembly GCA_955652925.1. Lineage (GTDB taxonomy): Bacteria > Pseudomonadota > Alphaproteobacteria > Rhizobiales > Xanthobacteraceae > VAZQ01. The sequence goes on from CATPCO010000112.1 coordinate 3,967, forward strand.
TGCTGGACCGTGTCGACCGAAATCGGCGCAAGATCCATTCCCCGTCGCAATGCGTTGTGGTGCGCCAACAGCCGCTCGATCTTGCGCCCGAGCGCCAGCGGCTCGGCCAGATCCATGACGCGAATGGCGCGTCGTCCCACCTTGTCTTCATAGGCTGGACCAATGCCCCGGCGAGTGGTGCCGACGCGCGTGACCGCATTGGCGGACTCGCGGATGGCATCAAGCTCCTGGTGTAGCGGAAGGATCAATGTAGCATTCTCGGCAACTCGCAGCGTGTCCGGAGTGACCTCAATGCCCTGTCCCTTGAGCCGGTCGATTTCCTCAATGAGAGCGTGTGGATCGATCACGACACCGTTGCCAATGACAGAGAGCTTTCCACGTCGCACAACACCCGAAGGCAGGAGCGATAGCTTGTAGGTGACGCCATCAATGACGAGCGTATGCCCGGCATTGTGCCCGCCCTGAAAGCGAACAACGATGTCGGCCTGCTCCGATAGCCAGTCGACGATCTTACCCTTGCCCTCGTCTCCCCATTGGGAGCCAACCACGACCACATTGGCCATGAGGCATGTTTCCTCTGCCCGGCCGACGACAGGATAATATCGACACTACAAAGGGTTACCCCAATATGCGGCCCTCTCCGGAATAACGGATAGATCACCATCAAGCAAGCCGAGCAGCGCGCAGGCTACACCCTTCGGCGCAACTCAATGCCTGATTTTTGCGGATCGCCACCCCTTCGCCATCGCCCTCGGCCAACAACATCGGATGAATTGGCTCTCTGCAAGGCGATCCTGCGGCAACATCGCGGCGAAAGCGACCTCGTGCGCCCGGTCTGCGCAGTGATGCTACGGCATTACTGCTGCTTGAGACCCGCATGCGTAACGACCTTTGTCCATTTCTCGATCTCGTCGCTAACAAGCTTGGCGGCATCGTCCGGCGAACCCCCAAGCACGAGCCCTCCCATATCAGCAAGCGTGCTCTTTATCTTCGGATCAGCAAGGGCCGCATTGAGCTCCATGTTGAGGACATCGATCACGCCAGCGGAAGTGTTTGCGGGTGCGGCAAGACCCGACCAGGTGTCTGCCTCATAACCCGGAACAAACTCAGCGACAGCCGGCACCTGCGGCAACGCCGCCCAACGCGTCGGGGTTGTGACAGCAAGCGCACGGAGCTTTCCCGCCCGGATATGCTCGATCGCGGGAGGCATGGGCGCGAAATAGACCTGCACCTGACCTGCGAGCAGATCGCTCAGCGCGGCTGGCGAGCCACGATACGGCACGTGCACGAGATCGACGCCGGCCATCATCTTGAACAGCTCGCCGGCAAGATGCCCCGAGCTGCCCGTGCCAGCCGATCCCATGTTGAGCTTCCCAGGATTGGCCTTGGCATATGCGATAAACTGCGGAACAGTTGTTGCCGAAACCGATGGGTTGACCACCATCACGTTCGGCACGGCGACGATCGCTCCAATAGGTGCGATGTCTCGCCGAATGTCGAACCGCTGATTGTGGTCAAGAGCGGCATTGATCGCGAGTGCAGAGTTGGTCATGAGCAGCGTGTAGCCGTCGGGCGGCGCACCCACGGCCAGCTCGGTTGCAAGCGTACCACCGGCACCAGGCCGATTCTCGACAATGAACGGCTGGCCCAACCGGTCCTGCAGCCATTGTGCAAGCAATCGGGCGACGATGTCGGTTGTACTGCCCGCCAAAAACCCTACCGCAATGCGTACTGCTCGAACCGGATAGGCTTGCGCCCTTCCGATGCGCGTCAAAATGAGCAACCCTGCCGCCCCCGTCAGCTGCAGGAATTTTCGGCGCGCAATTTTCATCCTCTCGTCTCCAATCCAAATGGCGCGTAGCGAATTGGGAGGCGCGGGTAGGGCTTACTCGCTATTCGCTATTCGCTATTC
>CATPCO010000113.1 GCA_955652925.1 uncultured Xanthobacteraceae bacterium
CTTCACCGGTGGATCTTGCGGGACCGGCTGGCTGCTCGCGATATCAATCAAGTCGCCGTAACTGATCGTGCGTCGGCTCGGTGCATGACTGACCACGCCATTCGCGGCCGAGCAGCCGCCCGGTTCGACTTGCCATTGTTGCGCCGCCGCCTGGATGAGCATGAGCCGTGCCGCGGCTCCCGCCGCGCGCAATGGCTTCCCGAAGGCGCGAATGGAATTGGAATTGCCGGTGACCTGAATACCGAAGGTCGGATTGCCGTAGAGCTTGTCGTTGGGCGGCGCGTGCTCCAGCACCACTTTGCTGAAATCGGCATCGAGCTCTTCGGCAAGAATCATCGCGACCGCCGTGTAGACGCCCTGCCCCATCTCAACCTGCGGCATCACCAGGGTTGTCCGTCCGGAACGATCGATGCGGATGAAAGCGTTGGGTGCAAACTTGCCCGCGGTGCTGTCCGGAGGCTGCTCCGGCTCATTGACGGCGCGCGCCGGAAGGTGAAAGCCGAGCACAAACCAGCCGGCCAGACTGCCTTGCAGGACGGCACGCCGTGAAGGAGAGCGGGCAAGATGCTCAAGGAAAGACATCGGCGGCCTCCTATGTCTGTCCGTCACCGGCGGCGCGCTTGATCGCTTCACGGATGCGGACATAGGTGCCGCAGCGACAGATGTTTCCTGCCATCGCAGCATCAATGTCGGAATCGTCAGGATGTGGCGTGGTAGCGAGCAACGCCGCTGCCGACATGATCTGACCCGACTGGCAATAGCCGCACTGGATGACTTCCAGGTCCAACCAAGCCTTCTGTACCCTCGCTCCTGTGGGCGTGGCGCCGACGCCCTCGATCGTGGTGATGGCGCGATTGCCGATCGCGCCGACGGGCAGGAGACAAGAACGCAGAGGTTTGCCATCGATATGCACGGTGCAGGCGCCGCACTGGGCGATGCCGCAGCCGAATTTGGTGCCGGTCATGCCGAGCACATCGCGCAGCACCCAAAGCAGCGGCGTGTCCGCGGGCCCATCGAAGGTTCGGTTTTCACCGTTGATATTTAGATTCATCTCCAAGAACCTCCGCCCCGTTACGGTGGCCTACTTCGCTGCCGCAGCTTTTTTTCGATGGCCCTGCGATCGCCTCAGTGTCGATGGCTTGGAGGATACGGCGCAGCGAGGTGCGTGACATAGCGAGCCTTCCAACCCATGCCATTGCCCGATTTGCTTGGACAATCAGGGCGATCGCTTAAATGCGGGTAGGCTTTGTATGTGTTGGTTCCGACCGGCCGACAAACTCATTCGACAGCATTTAGTTCCATCTGCTGCCGCGGCTCAGGTTTTGCAATAATGCATTTCGGCAAAAGGACTGAGCGTTTGCCGACTTTTTCAGTCAGTCGGAAGCGCGAGCCCAACAGCATCCGGCGGGCGACAATATGGCCTCGCCTTTGACCATTGCCGCGGAGCTGCGGCGGGCTATAAAAAGCCAGTTGAACGGCGGAGAAGGCTCATGCGCGTGCTTGCGGTCATAATAACCCTGTTCGCAGCCTTGCCGTTGGGTCAGTGTAGCAGCGGCCCGGCTGCGCCCTGGTGCGCGCACTACAGCACCGGGCTCAACGACTGCAGTTTCTATTCATTTCAACAATGCACGGCGGCGCTCTCAGGCGCTGGCGGGATTTGCTCACCGAACTCATTTAGAAGACGCTACCAGCGCGACAGCTGACCTCCACTGACCTGCAGCGCATACGACATGGATGGAGATCGCCGATGGAAATCGTTCCCGTAGGTCCGGGCTTTGCGGCCGAGTTGCGCGGCGTCACGCTTGCCGATGTCGCCGCCGACGAGAGCGCCTACGAGGCGGTGCGCGCCGCCTTCGAGGAGCATTCGGTGCTCGTTTTTCGCGGCCAGGATGTAACAGACGAGGCGCAGCTTGCTTTTTCGCGCCGCTTCGGACCGCTTGAAATCACCAAGGTCGGATCTCAGGGGGTCGGCACCAATCTTGTCATTCTCAGCACCATTGACGCAACCGGCAAGGTTGTCCCGGCGGACCATCGGCTTGCGATGCGCAACAGGGCCAATCAGCTCTGGCATAGCGACAGCACTTTTAAGCGCGTGCCGGCGCTTGCCTCCGTCCTCTCCGCGCGCATCATCCCGGCACGCGGCGGCGAGACCGAATACGTTTCGACGCGCCTTGCCTGGGAGCGGCTCGATCAAGGGCTGCGCGACCGGCTCGAGCGATCCTTTGCCTGGCATGACTATGCTCATTCACGCGGCAAGATCGCGGCCGATCTCGCCAGCGCGGAGGAACGCGCGGCGCTGCCGCCGCAGTGCTGGCGATTGGCCTGGAAAAACCCGGCGAATGGCCGCACTGCGCTGTACATCGCCTCGCATGCCTGCGCCATCGAGGGCATGGAACCCGCCGCGGCGAAGAAGCTCCTCGCCGAACTGATGGACGCTGCGACTGCGCCGGGGCGCAGTTATGTGCACGCCTGGCGCAGCGGCGACGTGGTCATGTGGGACAATCGCGCGACCATGCACCGCGGCCGGCCGTGGCCGGCGCACGAGCCGCGCCTGATGGTGCGCACGACCATTTCCGCGACCGAGGCGGACGGGCTTGCGAGCATCCGGCCACCTGCGCGGCAGGCGGCGGAATAGCGCCCGCACCCGTCTTACGCGGGCGCCTCCTCCAGTTGCGAGAAGCGCACGCGCAGAATCTCTTTCGTTCGCGCCCTCCCGTTCTCGTCTTTTTCGACGAGAAAAAGCTGCTGCGCGTCGGGCAGGCCAGCGGGGATCACCATCTTGCCGCCCGGCCGCAACTGATGAAGGAGCGGAGGCGGAATGAGATCGGGTGCCGCGGTGACGATGATCTTGTCGAACGGGGCGTGCTCGGACCAGCCGTGATAGCCATTGCCGATTCTGATCTCGACATTGCTCACGCCGTGCCGGTTGAGACGTTGCTTCGCTTGGCTCGCGAGCTCCTCAATGATTTCGATGCTGTAGACCTTGCGTGCGAGCTGACCGAGAATCGCGGCCTGGTAGCCGAGACCGGTTCCGATCTCGAGCACCACGTCATTCGCCGTGAGATCGAGCAGATCTGTCATGAGCGCAACAATGAAAGGCTGCGAGATTGTTTTGTCGAATCCGATCGGAAGCGGAATATTGGCGTAGGCATAGGGCTGCAGCTCGACCGGCACGAATTCGTGTCGAGGCACCTTGTCCATCGCCGTCATGACCCGTTCGGCGAGCGCCGCCTTGCCGATGGTCTCGCTCACATGAAACACGCCCGCGGAGACTTCGGCGAGCATACGCTGACGCAGGAGGTCGAAATCTTCCACACGCATTATGCTGTCCCATCGATTGCGTAGTCCGGATTGCGCGACCTTAATTTGTAATGCATCTCAACGGCGTGCAATCTCGCAATCCGGGCTGCACCAAAAACGAATATAGTCACAGGAACCCAAGATGGCATCGGACGGTTTTTAGGTTCCCGTACATACTTTAACGCGGTGATTTCGCTTCGCTGCCCGCCACCAGTGGCCGGGCGGCTCGCGGCTGCGTCGTCGCGACCCAAATGCCGAAGAAGACCGCGACCAGACCGGCGACAAGGTTGGGCGTGATGGGCTCGCCGACGAGTCCGGTTGCGAGCAGCGCGGCCGCAATCGGATTGACCGTCATGGTATTGGCTACACGCGTCGGTGAGGCGCGCTGGAGCGCCAGCACCCAGAGAATGAAAGCCAACGCTCCGCCGGCAACACCCAGATAGACTCCAGCGATCCATTGCGGCGCGGCAAAACTGGCCAGCGTCGAAATGCGATTGCCGGCAAGGCCAGCGAGCACAAGCACGGCCGCGCCAAATCCCATTCCGACGGCAAGAAAACCCAGCGCACTCGATCTCTGCATGAGAGGACGCGACAGCACGTTGTAGAACGCCATGCAAACAACGGCCGCGGTCATGATCAATTCGCCGCGCCACGCTCCCGGCGGAGCGGCCGAAAGTCCAGTTGCTAGCGCCGCCAGAACTCCGAGGATGGCAATCGCAACACCGGTTGTCTTGCGTGCGGTGAGCGCTTCGGCCCGAAGCAGCGCGCCGACGACCATGGTCTGCAGCGGCAAGGTCGAGAGCGCGAGGCTTGCGCGAGCTGCCGTCGTGTAAGCGACAGCAATATTGTAGAAGATGAAAAACAGGCCGAAAAAACAAATGCCCAGCAGTGCGACCGCGGGCCAATCGCGCGCTCGCGGCCACTGCACGCGCAAGACGAGCGCAACCGGCAGCACGCAGGCAAAGCCGATGCCCCAGCGCAGGATGGCGAGCGTCAGAGGGTCGGCATCAGCGACCAGGTAACGCGTCACTGCGGCCGCCGTGCCACCAAGCGCGCTGGAGACGATCGCAATCAGGACGCCGATCCACTCGCCCATGCCTGCCCCGACGGTGCTCCCAAACTGCAGCCGATAACATTGGGCCTCGTGGCCCACAAGAGGGCGCCGATATTGCTCATGCTTCGGCTGATCAGGGCACGCTTTCTGCGTTATTCTCTCCCTGCAAGGCCGGAGCCGCCCATGCCGAAGCCATCGCAAAAGGAAGCGCTACCACCCTCGCCGGTCCGCATCGCCTTGATCATTTTGTTTGTCATCGCGGCCGCGATAACATTCACAGCGTTTATTTTGTCAAAGATGCAGACAGCGGAGGAACCCGCGCAATCCACCATCGATACAAACCTGGCAACCACATGTGAGAACACATGCCGCGCCTGCGTGTCGAAGGAATATGACGCGCGCTGCTTCGACCGTTGCAGGTTCGGCTTCAAACCCTATTGCGACTGACCCGCCATCCGGAGCGCGAGCCACAATGCCGAAGGGGACAGGCGCAGGCCTGTCCCCTTCAACTATCGTCTGGCTCACGCCGGCGTCGCGGCGCGCCAATTATAAGGGCGCTCGCAATCAGCCGCGGTTGAGCGGCATCGCCACGAACCTGGTGGCGTCAGCTGACTTCACCCGCATCAGCACCGTATGCTTGCCTTCCTTGCGCAGCTCGGTGAGCGCATTGCGGACATCCGCAGGATTGGAAACAGCCTTGCCGGCAACATCGAGAATGATGTCCCCGGTCTGGAAGCCGTGTTCCGCAGCCGGACCATTGGGGTCGACACCGGTTACGACGACGCCTTTGCCGGCAGCCCCGGCCACATCGGTTGCCGGAGCAAGGGTGAGGCCGAGCTTAGGACCGCCCGCTCCCTCGCTTTCGTCCGGATTGGCTTGCGCCTGACGCTGTTCGGGCAACTGACCCAGCGCCACCGTGATGGTCTTCGGCTCTCCATTGCGCAAAACGCCGAGATTGACCGAGGCGCCGGGCGTCATGCCCGCAATCCTCTTCGCGAGCTCGTGCGCGTTCTTGACCGCGGCGCCGTCGAGCGTGGTGATGACGTCGCCGGCCTTGATGCCTGCCTTCGCGGCGGGGCTGTCAGGCTGAGGCTCCGCCACCAGCGCGCCCTCCACCGTCTTCATGCCAAGGCTGTCGGCGATGTCCGCGGTCACAGGCTGGATCTGCACGCCGAGCCAACCGCGCACGACGTGTCCCTTCTCCTTGAGCTGGGCGACGACGGATTTCGCGGTGTCAGCGGGAACGTCGAAGCCGATGCCCACCGAACCGCCGGACGGTGAGAAGATGGCGGTATTGACGCCAATCACGTTGCCGTTGATGTCAAATGCCGGGCCGCCCGAATTACCCTTGTTGATGGGCGCATCGATCTGGATGAAATCGTCGTAGGGTCCGGCCCCGATGTCTCGTCCGCGAGCGGAAACGATGCCGGCGGTCACGGTGCCGCCCAGGCCAAAGGGATTGCCAACCGCAACCACCCAGTCCCCGACGCGCGGGGCGTTATCGGCAAATTTCAC
>CATPCO010000114.1 GCA_955652925.1 uncultured Xanthobacteraceae bacterium
GCCTGAACATGAGGTTGCCCGGGCGTTCCCCGGCCGGAACAGAGTTTTGCCCCAATTGCTGCGTTACTTGGCCGTCCCCGGCAAGAGGTTAGTGGCCGATTGGGGTAGCGCCGGGGGCAAGTGCGACAGGGGGTTGCCATGTCTTTGGTTCGCTTGAGTTTTGCCGCGTTTGTCGCGATCTGCTTGGCGGCGTGCAGCGCCACGCCTGAAACCGGCCAAGGGGCGAAAGAGAATACGGGTACGCTTGTTGGGGCATTGACCGGCGGTTTGATCGGCTCGCAATTCGGCGGCGGAACCGGTGAACGAATAGCGGCGGGCGTGGCGGGTGCCGCGGTCGGCGGTCTCATCGGCAATCGTATTGGTGCCGCAATGGACGATGAGGACAAACGACGGGCCTATGCCGCGCAGGTCCAGGCATTGGAAAATGGCCGCTCAGGAGCGGCGGTCGCGTGGAAAAATCCGGATTCAGGCCGATATGGCTCGATTGTCCCGGGGGCTGCCTATGAATCCAACGGGCTTCACTGCCGTCCTTATACCCATACTATCTATATTGACGGCCGGCCCCAGGTTGCGCGTGGCAGCGCCTGCCGTAACCCCGATGGGACCTGGACAGCCGTTGCCTAGCTGATGTCTCTGATTTGAGGATTATCAAATCTAGCTCATGATTGCTGTGGCTTGATCCCGCCGGGCTTGGCCCCGCGGCAATTTGCTTGATTCCGACCGGCGTGATGTAACGCAAGCAAAAGCCGGATTCGATTAATATACGTTCGGTACGATCTCGGGGCTGCTGCGCGGCAGCTGCGGTCAATGAATTTGAAACCATGACACTCTGGTTTGTGCTTGCGCTTGTGACGGCCGTGGCAATCTTTGCTGTGCTATGGCCGCTTGGCCGCAAGCCGGGCCGCCTCGCTTACGGGAGTGATACTGCGGTTTACCGTGATCAGCTCGAAGAGATACGGCGCGACCGGGCGGCCGGGCTGATCGGTAATGAAGAAGCCGCGGCCGCCGAGGCCGAAGTGTGGCGCCGGCTTCTCGCCGCGACGGGTGCAGACAAAGAAACGATCAGCAGCACGCCGGTGCGGCAGCGAGCCGTGGCCGTGGCAGTTCTCGTGCTTCTGCCGGTGGGTGCTGCGGGAGTTTATCTGGCATTAGGCTCGCCGATGTTACCTGATCGGCCGCTTGCGCCCCGATTGGCTCAGTCCACCGGCAGTCAGTCGGTCGACAACCTTATTGCGCAGGTGGAAGCACATCTCGAACAACGGCCGGACGATGGCCGCGGCTGGGAAGTGATCGCGCCAGTCTACATGCGGCTGGGTCGTTTCGATGATGCCGTGAAGGCAAGAACCAACGCGCTGCGGCTCAACGGCGAAACGGCGGATCGCGAGGCGGCATTGGGCGAGGCGCTCGTCTTTGCTGCGAATGGCGTTGTCACAGCGGATGCCAAGGTTGCCTTCGAGAGGGCGGTGGCTCTTGACGCCAATCACGTTCAGGCACGCTATCTCCTCGGAGTTGCCGCCGAGCAGGACGGTGATCAAGCCCGGGCGGCTGCGATCTGGTCGGCGATGCTGGCCGATGCGCCGCCCGATGCACGCTGGACGGAATTCATCCGGCGCGCGCTCGATCGCGTCAGCCCTCTGCCAGCCGGTGCAAGCGAAAGAGAAATCGCGGGCAGCGATCGTCCGGGGGGTCCAAGCGAAGAGCAGATCGCGACAGCCTCGCAGCTCGACGCCGATCAACGCAATGCCATGATCCGCGGAATGGTGGAGCACCTCTCGGAGCGGCTCGCGCGCTCCGGCTCGGATCCGGAAGGCTGGGTTCGTCTCGTGCGCTCCTATATGGTCCTGGGCGAGCGTGAGAAAGCGCGCGCTGCGGTAACCGATGCGCGGCGTGCACTCGCGACCGAGCCCGCACAACTGAAGCGGTTCGAGGATCAGGTGAAAGGGCTCGGTCTTGAAGGCTAACGCCATGGGCTGTGCTCCGCCCTGCCCACCCTGCATCGTCGAGGCGCAATGAGCCGCAAACAACGACGTCTTTCACTGATTGGTGCTGCCCTTGCTGTGCTTGCGGTGGCGTTCGCACTCGTGCTCTTCGCGCTGAAGGACTCGATTGTGTTTTTCAACTCCCCGACGGAACTGGTTGAGAAGCAGATCAAGCCCGGCCAGCGTGTCCGCATCGGTGGCTTGGTGAAGGAAGGCAGTGTCACGCGCGGAAACGATCTTGCCGTGCGCTTCGAGGTGACCGACGGCAAAAGCACAGTCAGTGTCGCCTACCGGGGTCTCTTGCCTGACCTCTTTCGCGAAGGGCAGGGCGTTGTTGCCGAGGGCGCGCTCGATGCGGAGGGAAAATTTGAAGCTGACAGTGTGCTTGCCAAGCACGATGAGACATACATGCCGAGAGAGGTGGCTGATGCTTTGAAGAAGCAAGGACACTGGATGCAGGATCACCAAACAAGGTTCGGCTCGGCTCCACGGGAAAGGCCACAATGATCGCGGAGCTTGGGCATTATGCGCTCGTCATTGCACTGATGCTCGGGGTGATCGAGGCCTGCGTGCCAATTTACGGGGCGCGCAGGAATGATGCGGTAATAATGGCTTCGGCTGGTCCCGTTGCCGTTGCGCAATTCGCTTTCGTGGCGGCTGCTTTTGCAGCACTGACCACTTGTTATATCCGATCCGATTTCTCCCTGGTCAACGTGTTCGAGAACTCGCATTCGGCGAAGCCCCTGATCTACAAGATCACCGGCGTGTGGGGAAACCACGAAGGCTCGATGCTGTTATGGGTCTTGATTCTGAGTTTGTTCGGGGCGCTCGTGGGCATGTTCGGCCGCAACCTGCCGGCTCGGCTCAAAGCAACCGTTCTCAGCGTGCAGTCCTGGATTGCGGTTGCTTTCTATCTTTTCATCCTTCTTACTTCGAATCCGTTTCTACGTATCCAGGACCCCCCGATCGAAGGCCGTGACCTTAATCCGATCTTGCAGGATCCGGGTCTCGCCATCCATCCGCCCCTGCTCTACCTCGGCTATGTCGGACTTTCGATTTCATTTTCGTTCGCCATTGCCGCGCTGATCGAGGCGCGCATCGACGCCGCCTGGGCGAGGTGGGTACGGCCATGGACATTGCTCGCCTGGATCTTTTTGAGCCTCGGCATCGCGATGGGTTCGTATTGGGCCTACTACACGCTTGGCTGGGGCGGTTGGTGGTTCTGGGACCCGGTCGAGAATGCCTCGTTCATGCCGTGGCTTGCGGCCACCGCGCTGCTCCATTCGGCGCTCGTGATGGAAAAGCGCGAAGCACTCAAGTTGTGGACCATCCTGCTCGCAATTCTTGCCTTCTCGCTCTCGCTGCTCGGAACCTTCCTGGTCCGTTCGGGCGTGCTGACATCCGTACATGCCTTCGCAACCGACCCAATGCGCGGGATTTTCATTCTCGTTATCCTTGTCATCTTCATTGGTGGCGGGCTCGCGTTGTTTGCCGTACGCGCGCCGATGCTCAAGCAAGGCGGGCTGTTTGCGCCGATTTCACGCGAGGGTGCGCTCGTCTTCAATAACCTGTTCCTGCTGAGCGCTTGCGGCACGGTTCTGGTGGGCACGCTCTATCCGCTCGTGCTCGAAGCGCTGACGGGAGACAAGATCTCCGTCGGCGCGCCGTTCTTTAACGCGACCTTCGGCCCGCTGTTCGTACCTATTCTGATTGCGATGCCATTCGGACCGTTGCTGGCGTGGAAACGTGGCGATCTGTTGGGAGTCGCACAGCGCCTCACCGCGGCGGCCGCAATGGCCGCCATCGCGGTTGCCGCTGTTCTTGCCGTAAAAAGCGGCGGCCCAATCATGGCGCCGTTTGTGATTGGCCTTGCTGTTTTCGTGATGGCCGGCGCACTGACTGAAATTGTCGAGCGTATTGGCCTTCTGAAGGTACCACTATCAACGGCAATTCTCCGCGCGAAAGGGCTTCCTCGCTCCACCTGGGGAGGAACACTGGCGCACTTCGGCGTTGGATTGGCCCTGCTCGGCATTACCGCGGAGACCCAGTGGAGTGTTGAGCGCATTGCCGAGATCAAACCGGGGGAATCCATCTCGTTGCAAAACTATGAATTTGACTTGGACGGTACCACAGCCCGTCAGGGGCCCAATTATCGCGAACTTCTTGCTCGCTTCACGGTGCGCCGGCACGGCGACGTCATTGGCGTGATGGAGCCGGCGAAGCGGAGTTTTCCCTCGCGCGAGACCGTGACGACCGAGACCGCCCTGATGACGCGTGGGCTCTCTCAACTCTATCTTGCGCTGGGTGAAACCAAGGCCGATGGCTCGGTCGCGGTGCGTGCTTATTACAAGCCGTTCGTGCTGCTCATCTGGCTGGGCCCGGTTGTCATGGCGTTTGGAGGCGCGCTCTCGCTCTCGGATCGGCGACTGCGGATAGGCGCACCGAAGCCCGCACGCGGCAGGGCTGTGCTTGCGCCGGCGGAATGACGGATATGTTCGTGCGCAAATGTTTTGGGGCATTCGGATTGGCCGTCGTGGCGATCACTGCTTTGCTTGTTACGGCTCCCGCGTTGGCCGTGCAGCCCGATGAGATCATCTCGGATCCTGCGCTCGAGGCACGTGCACGTGCACTCTCGAAGGAGCTGCGCTGCATGGTTTGTCAGAATCAGTCGATCGACGACTCTGATGCGCCGCTCGCGCACGATCTGCGTGTTCTGGTGCGCGAGCGCTTGCAGGCGGGCGACACGAACCAGCAGGTGATCGATTTCCTGACCGCCCGCTACGGTGAATTCGTCCTGCTCAAGCCGCCATTTTCTCTGCATACCGCGCTGTTATGGCTAACTCCGATCGGTATTCTCGTAATCGGAGCATGTGGACTGGCATTTGCGTCGAGGCGGCGGGAGCCTGCCGGCCCGGAGCTCACAGTGGCTGAGCGCGCTCGGGTTTCCCAGATCCTGGCCGATAAGGACGTGTAACCAGCGGCGCTAAGCCATCGATTGTCCGGAATTTTTTCAACATTCGCCAAATTACAAAAGTTTAATCTTCCGGTCAGAGCCCGGTAAGGAACGCCGCTCCATCTTGGCGACGGTAGGGGAGGCTTTGGCGCGGGCGCTCGAACCCGATCCAGGCCACACAATGGAGTTACCATCATGCCTGTGAAATCGCGCATCCTTTCGGCGCGTCGCGTGCTTTTGCTCGCTGGCGTCGCGGGATTGAGCGCCAGCTTGGTCGCCGGAGCCAATTTGATGCCGAGTAGGACCGGCTCGACCCTGACCGGCATCGCTTATGCGCAGGACGCGCAAAGGCCGGTCGGATTTGCCGATATCGTTGAGAAGGTCAAACCAGCAGTCATCTCGGTGCGGGTCAAAGTTGATACCGGCGCAAGAATGATGGGCTTAGAGGGTAACCCGGCATCCCCGCCGAACTCTGAAATGGAGCGCTTCTTCCGGCGCTTCGGCACGCCGGATTCCGAGCAACGCGCGCCGCGGAATCGGTTGGTCACCGGCCAGGGCTCCGGTTTCTTCATCTCGGCAGACGGCTACGCCGTCACCAACAACCACGTGGTCGACAAAGCCGACGCGGTCGAGGTCACGACCGACGACGGCAAGAGCTATACCGCCAAGGTCATCGGCACCGACCCGCGCACGGATGTCGCGCTGATCAAGGTCGAGGGCCGCAGCGACTTCCCCTATGTGAAATTTGCAGAGCACGCGCCGCGCATCGGCGATTGGGTCATCGCCGTCGGCAATCCGTTTGGTCTCGGGGGGACTGTCACCGCGGGCATCGTGTCCGCCCGTGGCCGCGACATTGGCGCCGGCCCATACGACGATTTCATTCAAATCGACGCGCCTGTGAATAAAGGCAATTCCGGCGGTCCGACCTTCGATGTCGATGGAAATGTCATCGGTGTCAACACGGCGATTTTTTCGCCGTCGGGTGGCTCGGTTGGCATCGCATTCGCCATTCCGGCCAGTACCGTGCAATCGGTCGTGGGCCAGCTCAAGGACAAAGGCGCCGTTACCCGGGGCTGGGTTGGCGTTCAGATTCAGCCGGTAACACCGGAGATTGCCGACAGCATTGGTCTCAAACGTGCGGAAGGCGCGCTCGTCGCCGAGCCGCAGCCAAATGGACCGGCTGCCAAGGCCGGAATTGTTGCAGGTGACGTCATCACCGCGGTCAATGGCACACCGGTGAAAGATGCGCGTGATCTCGCACGGCAAATCGGCTCGATTGCACCCGGCACGACGGTCAGGCTCACGGTCTGGCGCAAGGGCGAGGAGAAAACCTTCTCGATGGCGCTGGGAGAACTACCCAATGAGCGCGATGCACGTGTGACGAGTTCGGATAGCGCGACGCCTCACGGCAGTGATGTGCCGCGGCTTGGACTTTCGCTCGCTCCGGCCGGTCAGGTTGCCGGCAGCGGCTCGGAGGGGGTCGTGGTGACGAAGGTCGACCCCGATGGGGCTGGCTCCGAGCACGGCTTTCAGACCGGGGACATCATCCTGGAGGTTGGCGGCAAGAAGGTCTCCAGTCCAGCCGATGTGCGCACCGCCCTGAACGAAGCGCAGAGGGAGGGCAAGCGCTCGGTGCTGATGCGCGTCAAGTCGGGCGAAACCACCAAATTTGTTGCGCTGCGGCTTGGACGAGCTTGATTCGAATGGGGCGTACCGCCGGCATGAGTCGCCCCTCGCCGGCGGTTCGAACCATGGGGGCGGACGGATGGTCCGCCCCCACTTGTTCCAGCTTTGTGCCGGCATCCGTCGCCCCCGCCGGTACAGAGTGGACGAAGGGGCGGCGGGCGACCGCCGCCCCTTTGCTTGTCCGGGAGATGGCAGAGCTCTCCCGGTGTGTGGTTTGAAAAGGACGTGACCGCTATGATCACCTCAGCCAGTTATGCTCCTTCCGTGCGGGATGGCGCTTATCCGAGAGATGGCCGGTTCACCATGCGTCTCCTGATCATCGAAGACGATCGCGATGCCGCCGACTATCTCGTGAAGGCCTTTCGGGAGGTTGGACATGTCGCCGATCTCGCCACAGACGGCGAAGAAGGGCTCGCCCAGGCGATGGATGTTCAATACGACGTTCTCATCGTGGACCGCATGCTGCCCAAGCTCGACGGTCTTGCCGTGATCGGGACATTGCGCAGCAAAGGGATCGAGACCCCGGCGCTTATCTTGTCCGCGCTCGGTCAGGTGGACGATAGGGTCAAGGGGCTGCGCGCGGGCGGCGACGATTATCTCCCGAAGCCCTATTCGTTTTCCGAGTTGCTTGCACGCACGGAAGTACTTGCGCGCCGGCGTGGTAGCCGCGAGGAAACGGTGTATCGCGTCAGCGACCTCGAGCTCGATCGCCTCTCTCATCAGGTCACGCGCGGCGGAGAGGAGATCGTACTGCAGCCGCGTGAGTTTCGACTGCTTGAATATCTGATGAAACACGCCGGCCAGGTGGTGACCAGGACCATGCTGCTGGAGAACGTCTGGGATTATCATTTCGATCCGCAGACCAACGTCATTGATGTGCATATTTCCCGGCTGCGCTCCAAAATCGACAAAGGTTTCAGCCAGCCATTGCTGCACACGGTGCGTGGTGCGGGCTATGTGATCCGCGACAGCAAATAGCTATCTTCTCCCCGGCGCGGAATGAGCCATGGTGTTGGATGACTGCGCTTGGAAAGCTTTTGCGCACGACCGCGTTCAGGCTGACGCTGGTCTACGTGATCATTGTTGCGGTGTTTGCCGCATTCCTGCTCGGGTATTTTGCCTGGAACACGCGCCGACTCATTACCGAGCAGATCACTCAGACCGTTGATGCGGAGATCACCGGGCTTTCCGAGCAATACCGGCAGGGCGGCCTGCGCCGTCTTGTCTTCATTGTGGAGGCGAGGTCGCGCCGGCCGGGATCAAGCCTCTATCTTGTGACGGCCCCGGCGGGGGAGGGGCTCGCAGGCAATGTCGGCTCCTTGTCAGCGGGCGTGCTCAACTCGACTGGGTGGACCGAGACCGCTTATCGCCGCCTCGACGATCCGGAAGGGAGCGCGCACCATGCCCTGGTTCGAGTGTTCCAGCTTCCGGGCGGGTTTCGGCTGCTGGTTGGTCGCGACCTCGAGGAGCGGGAACGTCTGCGGGACATTGTGTTCGCGGCGGGCCGCTGGTCGTTGTTCGTGGTCATTGGGCTCGGGGTGGCAGGAGGTTTGTTCGTGACCCGGCGCGTGCTCAAGCGCGTCGATGCCATGACGGAAACCACTCGCCAGATCATGAATGGCGATTTAACCGGACGTCTCCCGATTGCCGGGACGGGCGACGAGCTTGATCGGCTCGCGGGCAATCTCAATGCCATGCTGGAACGCATTGAAGCTCTGATGCATGGCCTCAAAGAGGTGTCCGATAATATCGCTCATGATCTCAAGACCCCGCTCACTCGTCTGCGCAACCGCTGCGAAGAAGCCTTGCGGGTTGCCGAGGATGAATCGCAATATCGCCAGGCGCTCGAGAGCACGATCGAGGAATCGGAGGCGCTGATCCGGACATTCAACGCACTCCTGATGATCGCGCGAGCGGAATCGGGACAGGCCCGCGACGGCATGAAGGATGTTGATGCGGCCGAGATTGCGCGCGGAGTGGGCGAGCTGTACGAACCGCTTGCTGACGAGAAGGGAATATCGCTGCGGGTTGACGCGCCGTCGGTGGCGCCCATTCACGCCAATCGCGAGCTCGTGAGCCAAGCTCTCGCCAATCTGGTGGATAATGCGATCAAATACGGGGCTCCGGACCCCTTGCAAATGAACGGGGCGGAAATCGTGATCAAGGCTGCGCCGGAGGGCGAGCGAATTCTGCTCAGCGTGGCGGACGCAGGTCGCGGGATTCCGGAGGCGGACCGCGCGCGGGCGGTGGAACGGTTCGTTCGGCTCGAGCAAAGCCGCTCCCAGCCGGGATCCGGATTGGGCCTGAGCCTCGCGTCTGCCGTCGCGCGCTTGCATGGCGGCGAACTCAAGCTTGAGGACAATCATCCGGGTCTGCGGACCGTGATTTCTTTCCCCCGTGTCGCTCAGTAGGCGCAACAACGATCCCCCGGCGCCTGCCAAGACTTGCCCTGCCAAGACTTGCCAAGGCCCGGCCCACCCCGAGCGGCAACTCTTGACTCGGATTACCCGCGCGCCCGAGCTTTCCGAACCAGCCGTCGGTCGCGGCTTTGTGAAGGAATGGTTTGCCGAGATTGCACAAACCCCCTCCGGCAAATTCCTCGAACAAACGACCCGGGATCACCCCAAGGTCCTGCGGCTGATCGAAGGGATCGCGGATAACTCGCCATTCCTTTGGGATTTGATCTGCGCTTCGCCGGAGCGCCTGAGCGCATTTCTGCAAGATGAACCGGAGCGCTGCTATGCGCGCATGCTGACCGAGTGCCGGCAGGCGGTGTCAAACGCGTGCGATGAGGGGGAAGCGATGCGCTTCCTACGCGCAATGAAAGCCGATGCGGCATTGCTGAGTGCGCTGGCCGACATCGGTGGGGTATGGCCGATGACGCAAGTGCTCGACTCGCAGACCAGGCTTGCGGACGCCGCGGTCGGATCGGCTGTGGATTACCTGATCGTCCAGGCGCAGCGCCGCGGCAAGCTCTCTGAACATCCAGCGGGGCGATCAGGATATGTCGTCCTTGCCATGGGCAAGATGGGAGCAAGCGAGCTCAATTATTCGAGCGACATCGACCTCATGGTGTTCTATGACCCCGCTGCCGTAGCTCCTGGCATCGAGCCGGCTGCACTCTATGTGCGGCTTACGCGCGACCTCGTGAAAGTACTGCAGCAGCGCACGGCCGACGGCTACGTATTTCGCCTCGATCTGCGCTTGCGTCCTGATCCTGCGGCTACCCATGTCGCGATCTCCATTCCCGCGGCACTCGATTACTACGAGAGCCGCGGGCAGAATTGGGAACGAGCTGCACTCATCAAGGCGCGGCCTTGCGCCGGCGATCTCGTGGCGGGCGAAAAGCTTCTCTCAGAGCTTTCGCCTTTCATCTGGCGCAAGTACCTGGACTTCGCCGCGGTTGCCGACATTCACGCCATGAAGCGTCAGATCCATGCTTATCGCGGCCACGGGGAGATCGCGGTCGAGGGCCACAACATCAAGCTCGGCCGAGGCGGCATCCGCGAGATCGAGTTCTTCGTCCAGACACAGCAACTCATCGCAGGAGGACGTCATCCCGAGCTACGCACGAGAGCAACGCTGACCACGCTCGATGCGCTGCATGGCGGCGGTTGGATCGATGCGCAAGCGCACGCCGATCTCGGTTCCGCCTACCGGTTCCTGCGAGAGATCGAGAACCGTCTGCAGATGGTTGCGGACGAGCAGACCCATACGGTGCCGAGCGATCGAACGAGGCTTGAAAATTTTGCCCGATTTTGCGGCTTCACCGGCCGCGAAGACTTTGCCAATGCGTTGCTCGGCCACTTGCGCAACGTGCAGCGGCACTATGCCAATCTTTTCGAGGGTGCTGCGTCTCGCGGCAGTGACCTGCCGAAGCTCGTTTTCCCGGCAGATGCCGACGATCGCGAGACCCTTGACCGGCTCACCGAGCTCGGGTTTCGCCGGCCACTCGAAGTTTCCGCTCTGGTGCGGCGGTGGACCACGCCGGTCTACGAGTCGTTGCGGGGGACTTTCGCGCGCGAGCAGCTTTCCCATATCGCGCCGGTGTTACTGCGTCATTTTGCGAAATCGACAAACGCAGACGACGCGGTAGTCGGGTTCGACCGGTTCCTTGCCGGCTTGCATGGCGGGGGGCGTTTCTTTTCCCTGCTGCGGCAGAACCCCGATTTGATTGCGCTTATCGGGCTTGTTCTTGGCAGCGCGCCGCGGCTTGCCGATAGCCTGGCCCAGTTCCCCGAAGTTATGGACGCCGTCATCGATCCAAGCTTTTTCAGCGCGCTGCCCGAAGAAGCCGAGCTCTCCGCGGCGTTGCAACGCTCGCTTCGGCAGGCAGGCTCGTACGAAGACTTTCTCGACCGCGTCAGAATCTTTGCACAAGAGCAGATGTTTCTGATCGGGATTCGAATCCTTTCAAGCACCGTATCCGCCGATCAGGCCGGCGAGGCTTTTGCCCGGCTTGCGGACGTGCTCATTCAAGCGCTGCACCATGCAATCGAGCAGTCGTTTGCGCAGCAACACGGCATCATCGCAGGTCAGCAAATTGCTATTCTGGCACTTGGAAAACTGGGTGGCCGGGAGATGACGTCGAGCTCGGATCTCGATCTCATTGTTGTTTATGATTTTGATCCCGAGCGCCCGGAATCATCAGGTGCGCGTCCGCTTTACGGTTCACAGTACTTCTCCCGCTTTACGCAGCGGCTCATCGCCGCGCTGACCGCACAGACCAATCACGGCGTGCTCTATAAAGTCGATATGCGGCTGCGTCCTTCGGGTCGATCCGGACCGCTTGCCACTCAGATCGACGGATTTGCGAGTTACCAGGAGACCGAGGCATGGACCTGGGAGCATATGGCGCTCACCCGTGCCCGCGTTGTATCGGCCTTGCCGCAATTTGCCCAACGGGTCAACGATGTTATCTGCGCCGTGCTGCGCCGGGAACGGGACGCGCGGCTCGTCGCCGGCGATGCGCTCGAAATGCGCCGCGCGATTGCGGCTGAGAAAGGGGAGGGGAACCGGTGGGATCTGAAAAACGCCAGCGGCGGGCTAATCGACATCGAATTCATCGCACAGTATTTGCAGCTTGTTTATAGCTGGCAGATGCCCGAGATCCTCGACACTTCGACTTCTCGCGTGCTCGACAAGGCGTGCCGCCTGGGGGCGCTCAGCACGCAGGACGCGGAGGTGCTGCGCCCGGCAGCGCGCGTTTATCACGACCTTACGCAGATACTGCGCCTCTGTCTGCCGCGCCCGTTCGATCCCGCAACCGCGGCACCTGACCTTACCGCTCTGTTGGCGCGCGCCGCTGACGTGCCCGACTTCACAACCCTTGATGCATTTATCGATGAGACACAGGCAAAGGTGCGGGCAAGCTTCAATCGGATTTTGGGCGGCTAGCGAGGACGGACGACGAACGACGGCGACGAACGGCGGACGACAGATGACAGAGGACGACTGAGCTCCCGAGATCCGTGCTATCGCCGAACTGCACCTGGGAGAGACGATCCTTGTTGAAGATGAGTCCGGCTTTGGCCGGTTTCGCGGCCTGTCACATCGGCAAGGGCAGCGAGGCGGGGACAGGTAACTTGTTTGTGAAATCCGGCGTCGTCCGCCCGGACCAAAACGCACCAGCGATATTCGCACGGTTGATTGATGCCTGTGAGGCTGTCGCCGCCGATGCCGAATGCCAGGAGATCAGCGCCGGCGTGAATGCGCCATCAGGCCTACCGCCACATGATCAACCGGGGTTTCAGGACCTTTCTGGAAGGCGTGGCAATGCTGCGGCCAAACGAACCCGGCTACAATCGTGGAGGCTGCTTCGTTATTGATGACCTGCGATAAATCCAATCCCATCCTGAATAGTTGTTCATGCTGGTTCGGTGTTCTGCAGTGCCGGTCAACGATCGTGGTAATCCCACCATCGCGATGGCAACCCGGCATTCTAGAACTGTTTTCGTGCTCTAGCAATATTGCCGGCAGTGGCGGTCGCACGGGACCAGCAATAGACGGCTCAATCACTTTCGTGGCGGTGCTCAAACAAGTATTCTCTCCCGGCGGCAGGAGGCACGTGACATATGTCAAAGGTGTGGAGTTGCAACGAGTGGGATCAATTGGAGGAGGTCATTGTAGGCAATCCGCTGAATGCGCGGTTTCCAACAGCGGACCGGAGTACTCAGGTGGCAGAGTTTCACGACCGTTCATTATCGGAGATTCCGCGCGGCCCTTTTCCGCAAAAGATCGTTGAGGAGACGGAAGAGGATTTGAAAGACTTCGTTGCAATTCTGGAGGGCTTGGGTATCACAGTCAAACGACCGGAAACATGGCCGCACGAGGCTAAATTCTCCACCATTCATTGGGAGGCTCAAGGGTATTACAATTACTGTCCCCGCGATGTCTTGTTGGTCATTGGCGACCAGATCATCGAAACGCCCAATGTTATCCGCAGCCGCGCCCTGGAAACCTTCAGCTATCGAAATTTGCTGATCGACTACATGAGATCAGGAGCACGGTGGTACAGTGCTCCCAAACCAATGCTGCTAGACTCGCTCTTTGAGGTTGAGCTGAAAAGGCCCACGCCACGCAACGAGGAACCGGCATTTGACGCGGCGAACGTTCTACGATTTGGCCAGGATTTGATCTATCTGGTGAGCGCCACGGGAAACGAAATGGGAGGACATTGGTTGCAGTCGGTCTTGGGCGAGAAATTCCGAGTGCATTTTTTCAAAGACATTTATTATGGCAGCCATATCGATTCGACGCTTGTAGCGTTGCGGCCCGGCTTGATTCTCTGCAACCCTGCCCGTGTCAATGATGACACTCTGCCAAAAGTTTTGAAGCAGTGGAAAGTCGTCTATAGTCCGCCGATGGAGAATACGGAAAGATATGATGCCGAATATCTATCCAAAAGTATCGGTAGTGACTGGATCGACATGAATGTCTTTAGCATAAATCCGAACCTGGCCGTGGTGGATGGCAATCAAACGGGTCTCATGAAGCTTCTGGAGAGCCATGGTATTGACATAGTCCCTCTGAAATTGCGGCATGCCAAAATGCTGGGCGGCGGTTTCCACTGTGTGACATTGGACATTCGCCGCACCGGGACACTCCAGCGCTATTTCGATTGAGGACACTGCCGCCATACCCGGCGGCAGGGGAGTTCGATCTCGGATTTCAAGATCTCGGCCGTAATCGGAAACCGGGCAGCCAGGCTCGTGAGCAGGTAAGAACAGTTGTCGGGATTAACGTATACAGCAGTCGCCTTCGCTGCTGGTTTCTTATTGCTGAGCGTGATGGCTTGGAGGCGGTACATTTGGGTCGCGGAGCAGGCATCCGGCCAGGAGGATAGATGTCAATACAGCTTGACCGAGGTCTTTGGTGGCGATCACCTTGTGAATGTCCCGCATCAGAAAGGAGTGCGCTGGCTTGCTGAAGTATTCGGCCGCTCCGCCGCGAAATTTCTGAATCTCACGGCGTTGCAGATTCCGCACACAGGAGAGTCGCTCACCTTCGCCGAACTCGATGCGCGCGCAGAGGCTGTTGCCGCAGCGATTTCTTGCTTCCTTACCGGTCCCGACCAGGTGGTGGCTATCGCCGTGCCGCAGGACGATTGGCGAGCCGTGGCCTGTCATCTCGGCATCCTTAAAGCCGGCGGTACCGTGGTTTTTCTCGACAGCACGTTGCCTGATGCTTTGCTTGCCCACATGCTCAACGATGCACGGCCTGTGGTCGTTCTCACCCGGGGCCAACACAGGTTCCACAACTTGCCGGCGCTCGACGTACTGACATTGCCGCAGGAGGCGGTCCGAAGAGAAGCGCCGTCATGGCTCGACGATCCCACGCAGCGCCTTGCAGCCATCTTCTACACCAGCGGAACCACCGGAATGCCCAAAGGCGTGGAGTGCCCGCATGCGGGCTATGTGAACCTCGCTTTGAGCTACGCTGATTACTTCGATCTCATTCCCGGCATGGATGCAACCTCGCTCACGTCCTCGCTTGGTTACGATGGCAGCATCTCCGAAATGTACAGTGCCTGGGTATCGGGATGTGCCGTGGTCATGCTGACCAAAGAAGAAGTTCGCTCGGGGCCCGACCTCATCCCGATCTTGCGCCGAGCAGAGGTCACCGTGCTCTTCTGCCCGCCGGTCCTGCTCACCACGCTCACAGCGCATCCGGAAATTGATCTGCCTTATCCGCTATGCCGCTATATCGTTCCCGCAGGCGAAGCCTTTCCCAGCGCATTGGTGGAACCCTGGACGCGGGCCCGGCGGCAGATCATCAACACCTATGGTCCGACTGAGGCGAGCACGGACACGAGCCGGCAGACTTTGCGCTCGGGCGAGCCCATCACGATTGGTTCGCCGTTTCCCAACGTCACCTACGTTATCCTGGAGCCCGATCAGCTGCAGCCACTGCTCCATGGAGAGATTGGCGAGCTCTGTATCGGCGGTGTGCACGTCGCGCGCGGATACCGGAACTTGCCCGAGCAAACAGCTCGGCAGTTCATCATCCATCCTCAGTTCGGCAGGCTTTACCGGACCGGCGACAGATGCAAGATCGACATCCAAACACACCGCGTGCATTTCCTTGGTCGAATCGATGCGCAGCTCAAGATGCGCGGCCATCGCGTCGAGGTGCAGCCAGTTGAAGATATTCTCCAGACGCAGTTCCCCGAGGTTGAAGCTGTCGTTTTGGATTACCAGAACGAGACGCTCGTGGCCTTTGTTGTCGCGCCTTCCGTCTCCGAAGGCGCAATTTCAAAAGTCAGTCCGGCGCCGGCGCAATGGGCCGCGCGAGTGACCGCAACGCTCGCCCGGCAACTTCCGGCGCCGTCAGTACCCACAAGGATCTTTCTTGTCGAAAATTTCGTGATGAAGCCGGTGTCCGGGAAGATTGACCGGACATGTTTGCCAAACCTATCCGATGTTCCTATTGAGCGGGGGCCGGAGGCCGAATACACGAGCGCCAGCGCGCGCGGCGGCGTGCAAGCCCGGGTCGCGGCAGCTGATCCGGCTGACATGTCGCCTGAGTGCGAGGAAGTGCTGTCGATCTGCCGGGCCGTGTTCGAAGCCCGTTTGGGTCCTGACGACGGCTTCGCTCAGGCCGGCGGCCATTCCCTCCTGATTGCGCGGTTGGCGCAGCAACTGCAATCCGCGGGATGGATCGTTTCCGTCCGCGCGCTGCTCAGCGACTGCAACACCGCACGCAAAGTGGCAAGCCGGCCGCAAACACGCGAGCAGCCTTGCAAGGCCTCCAGCGCCTCTTTGCAGCTTGACCAGGAGATGGTCGAGAATGACAAAGCCGCGGAGGAGTTGTTCTCGATTGGTTCCTTCACCGCGCTGCAGGTGCTCTTTGCGACGCTCCTCTATTCACCGGGCGTGGCGATCCTGATCGGTGCCTTGAGCTTTGCCGATTTTGACACGCTGTTAACGGGGCCGAGGCTTTCCGAGTTCATTCTCGGCGGCTGTTTTCTTTATCTGCTTGGTCTGCTCGCGCCATTCAGCATGCTGCTATGGGTCATGGTGATAAAGCTCTGCATGGGCGGTCACCTCTACAAAAACAATGTGAGCCCGGGTTTGTACCGCAAGTGGAGCAAAATGCATTTGCGCATCTGGTGCATTGGCCGGATGCAGGACACTGTGCTTCTCGTGCTGCGGCTGATGTATCGCAGCGCGCCGCTCATGGCCTTCGTGCTGCGTCAGCTCGGGGGCGGCGTGGGCGCCAATCTGCAGTGTGCGCAGGATGCGCATTTCTCCGGACCGCTGGATTTGGTCTCGATCGAGAATGATGTTGCGATTCAGACTGGAGCCTACGTTCAACCCGCGACGTGGCGGGACAAGTACCTGCACGTCGGCCCTGTTCGCCTTGAGAGCGGGTGCAAGATCGGGATGCGAGCCGCTGTTGCAAACGCTGTCACGGTTGGTCGCGGGAGCTGGGTCACTCCGTTCACTCCGATTCTCTCGAACGTGGGTTCGCATGAGATGTGGGAAGGTGCTCCGGCGCGCCCCAGCGGCCGTTATATGGAGCTCAAGCGCACAGCAAGCGGTTGCCGGCACGCATCTCCGGGTTGGCTCATGGAAGCGCTCAACCTCGCGATGCAGATCGTTGTCACCCTGTTGCTGATTGTAGTACCCACGGCCGTGATCTCTTGGCTTGCAACCGGCTTGCTGCCTGCCGCGGATATTGAGCGTTCGGCCGAGCATCTCAGCCTCAATCTAATGCCTGAAATCGTCTGGCACGTGAGCCTCTACGCTTTCATCACCACCGGGCTTACGCTTGCCATCACTTCTGTCCTGCTCTGCCTCTTCATTCGCTGCACGGCCGCTTCGCCCGGGATTTATCCATCGCGTGGCATGAGGGCTGCTCTCCTCTTTTACAGAATGCAGCTGATGAATCTCATTCAGACAGTCTGGACGTGGACCGTGACGGGACAGTACTTGCGAGCCCTCGCCGGCATGCGCTTCCCGCGCGTTGGGGGCTCGGAATGCGACCTGATGCTCAACCTGGTCCCGGAGCTTGCGACTGCCGATTCCCGTGTATTCTGGTCCAACAACTGTTTCACCAACATGCTCGATTACTGTGCCGGGCACTTGACGCTGCGTCAGCTCGACATGCCGCGCAATTTCTTCAGCGGCAACAACTGCGTCGCGGAGTATGGCCACTTTCCGTCGAATTTTATCCTTGGAACCTCCAGTCCGGGGAATGACATCCAGTTCCGGCGACAGATGCGGTCGCGGCTTGGACAGGCTGTCGCGGTGGCGGGAAATCCGGCCGTGAGATTTACCAGCTCCTCGGCTGCGAGGAACAACGAAACCGATAGACCACCCGGCTTTTCCTTGTTTCTGACCCGTGTCTTTTTGTTCGACTTGTTCAGCATCAGCGTTCTGCCCATCACCGAAGTGCTGGTGTTTACGATCATGTACGTAGTTCTTTTGTTCTTGGGCGCACCACTGGTCGCGGCGGCCGTGATTGGTTTGGTTCTCACCGAGCTCAATCTGGTTCTGCTGTGCATCATGATCAAGAAGTTCCTCGTGGGCAGCAAATGGGGAGCAGATGATACGGCCCCGTTCTGGTCCTGGCGGCATTTCGCATATTTCTTCGCGCAGGACTGTTTTTTCGTCTGGTGCCGTGCATCGCTTGGATTTTTCGCCGGGACCGTCTTGTCGAATTCAATACTTCGATCGATGGGATGCCGGATCGGACAGCGGACCATCCTCATGCAGCCGATGCAGTGCTCCGACTGGAACGCGGTGAGCTTCGGGGCGGACTGTGTTTTCGACGGCGTTCTGCAGCTTCACAGCTTCGAGAATATGATCTTGAAGGTGAAGCGAGCCAGCATCCACGACGGCAGCGTAGTGAGCTGTGGCGCGACCGTAATGGGCGGCGCTGTCCTCGAGCCGCGCACAACGGTGTTGCCATTATCTCTGGTGCTCAAAGAGATGAATCTGGGCTCGGGCGCATACGAGGGCAGCCCCGCGGAGCGTGCGAGCGGCATGGCGTCCGGAGCAGGGCATGCATGAGGCGAAGCGCTCGACCGGCGCGCCTCCACCCGTTGACAAAACTGACTGGCTGAAAACTGCGGCAATCATCTTCGTCTCGGCTGGTCATTTCGGCTTCTTCTTCGTGGACGATGATCGCTGGTGGAGTGTTTTCGGACGTTTTGCCGCCCCCCCGTTCTTTTTCCTTGTAGGTTACGCCCAGAGCAGGACCGTCCCGCTTTACTGGATATGGATCGGCATCATTCTGACCCTGCTCGAAAGCTGGAACGCAGAGTGGACCTGGGTCGCGCCGAACATTCTATTGAGCTTCGTACTCATTCGCATTGCACGTCCCTATGTACAACAGGGTCTGGAAGAATACGGTTGGGCCGCGTTCGCTCTCCTCGTTTGCGGATTTGTCGCGGTGCAGCCGATCGCCGCGAGATTGGTGGACTACGGCGCGGAGGGATGGTTGTGGGCGTTCTTCGGGTTATGCCAGCGCCGGTTCGCCGACAACAAATCGCCCGCCACGGGTAGCATTGAAGCTCAAGACCCGCCGCTGCCCGCACATGCGACCAACGTAAACTGGGGTCTGATGCGCCTCGCGGCCTGCATCGCCGCTGCGGTTGTTTTTGTCGGACAGGAACAAAAGGAATACCTATTCCCGCCGCTGCATTTGGCCGTTTTCATTGTGGGGCTGAGCATTCTGTGCGTCAGCCTATGGGTATTCGAGCGCGGTCCAAGCCGCATCCAACCAGCAGAGCCCATCGCGGGGGCGTTGCGCTTCATCGGCCGGCGAACTTTTGAAATCTATGCGATCCAGCTTGCCGGCTCCGAGCTCCTCGTAAAACTCGTGCCCGATCTCGCCCCTTGAGCCTTGCATCGCCGCGCATGGTCATTCGAGATTCCGTAAAGAATTTCGAGTTCCTCTGGAAGACCTTCCACAACAGATACCCTTTTTTCGAACTGAGGAATGTGGACTGGGACAAACAGTATGAAACCTACAGACCCAAGGTTGCCAAGGAGACCAACGATAACAAGCTCTTTGATATCTTCTGCCAAATGCTTGATCCCTTCAACGACGGGCATGTCGAGCTCAAGGCAAAAGCGAACCGCAATCGCAAGCCGAGGTACTTCACCGCCGAGAAGAAGCCCAGGTTCCATCAGGAGTTCACGAAGCGAGAGATCAAGCAGCTGTTCAAAACGGCGCAAAAGACTCTTGTCCGTCATGGATTTTGCAAACTGACGGAAACCGGCGCTTGGATGCTTCACTACTGCAGGTCGGCTGAATTTGGCTACATGCGCATTCTTGAGCTCGAAGGTATCAAAAACCGGACATTGACATCCGCCCTTGACTTGATTGCCAACGACTTCAGGTTGCTGAAAGGCATGGTCATCGACATTCGTGACAATCCCGGCGGAGAGGATGATATTGCGCTCACGATCATCAATCGTTTTTGCGACCGCAAGCGGGTTGCCTTTCGCAGGAAGACGAAAATCGGTCCGGGCAAAGACGACTTTACGCCGCTCAAGACCTGGTACATCGAGCCACAAGGTCAGGTGCGATTTACCAGACCGGTCGTGCTATTGACCTGTGATTCCGTTTTCAGCGGTGGAGAGGCATTTGCGCTGGCGATAAAGCAGCTCCCCCATGTCACCATCATAGGGGACCACACCAATGGAATATTCTCTTATCAACTCGAGAAGAGGCTACCTAATGGATGGACCCTCTGTTTACCGGACCAGGTTTATTTCTCAGCTGACATGGTTTGCTATGAAGGCAAAGGCGTGCCACCCGACATCAAGCTCCTGAACAAAAGGTCGGACATTGAAAACGGTACTGATCCCTTGGTCGCCCGCGCACTCGAGATCTTGAAATCCAAAGCCAGCGCGTTGAAAGGCAATTGATTTGCGCGGCGGAAGCTCCTCTGTGGCACCCGCTACTACGCCGCGGCGGCTGCGAGTTCCTCGCGTTGCGTGGGCGTTGTCTGGCTCGGCAAACGCAGGAATACCACCGTGCCGCGCCCCAGGATGGAGCGAATGCGCATGGTGCCGTGGTGCAGTTCAGCCAGCGATTTCGCGATCGCAAGTCCGAGCCCCGAGCCCTGGTGGCTCTTGGTGAGCTGGCTTTCGACCTGCTCGAACGGCCGGCCAAGCCGGGTGAGCGCGTCTTTCGGGATGCCGATTCCGGTATCGGCAATGACGATGCTCAC
>CATPCO010000115.1 GCA_955652925.1 uncultured Xanthobacteraceae bacterium
CTTGCCGCCTGCCCGCTCTACTACGGCCATATGTTCATGAACCCGAAGGACGCGCCCTTCGCGGCTGCGATGGCTATTCTTTTATTGGCGAACGTTCGCGCCATGGAAGAGTATCCGCGGCCTTCACTTGCGAGCGCGCTACTTCTTGGTTTGGGACTGGGCCTCGCATTCGGGTCGCGTGTCATGGGCGCCTTCGGCGCGCTCGAGGCGCTGGTCGCGCTGACCGTGGTCTTTGCAGCAGAGGCGCGCGCGCAAGGTCTTGCGTCCGCCGCATCGCGGCTCGTGCAATTCTGTGGGCGCCTCTTGCCTGCTCTCGTGCTCGGATATGCACTCATGGGCCTGGTGTGGCCCTGGGCTGTCGTTGATCCCCTCAATCCTTTTCGCGCGCTGGAATATTTTTCACGGTTTTTCGAGAAGCCTTGGTCCGAGCTCTTCGACGGCGAGGTGATCAGGGTAACCGACATGCCGCGCAGCTATTTGCCGACGCTGTTCGCGCTCAAGCTCCCGGAAATCTTTCTCGCACTGGGATTAGCCGGGGCAGCATGGGCATTGTGGATGACGTGCAGGCCCGCTGTGGCAGTGAAGCGCCGCGCAATCCTCCTCCTTCTCGCATTGGCAGCCCTGCTGCCGCCCGCAGCGACGATCGTGTTGCGCCCGGCGATGTACAACGGGTTGCGGCATTTTGTTTTCGTGTTGCCGCCGCTTGCGGTGCTGGGCGGCATGGCAGGCGCGAGAATGATCGAAGCTGCGCGCGTTATTTCACTTGGACCGCTCGCGGTCGCGGCAGTTCTTGCCGTTGGTCTCGTATTTCCGGTCATCGAAATGAGACGCCTGCACCCGTACGAATACACCTATTTCAACGACGCTTCGGGCGGCGTGAAACACGCGCGCGACCGCTACATGCTCGATTACTGGGGGCTGTCGCTCAAACAGGCTTCGCAAGGATTACTGCAGACGCTCGCAAACGCGCGGGCGAGCAAGCCCGCGGAGCGGCCTTGGAAGATTGCGGTGTGCGGGCCGCACCGTTCACCGCAGGTCGAGCTTGGGCCGGATTTTCAAACCAGCTGGGACCCGAATGGAGCCGACTTTGCGATGATGCTGGGCGAGTTCTATTGCATGCAATTCGATGCTCCGCTCATTGTTGAAGTCGCGCGTAGTGGTGTCACCTATGCTCGCGTCTATGACATCCGCGGGCGCTCGTATGATACGATACTCAGCCTGCCCGGTCTGTGAGCGCTCTCAGGCAAACTCCAGGATGATATCGTCGACCGCCAGGCTGTCACCCTGCTTGACGTGGATTTTGCGCACGATGCCGTCGCGGTCGGCGCGCAGCACATTCTCCATTTTCATGGCTTCGACAACGGCTAGCGTCTCACCTGCCTTGACCTCCTGTCCTTCAGCAACCGCAATGGCGACCACAAGCCCCGGCATGGGACAGCGCACGGAGTTCCCGGAATCCGCGGTTTTCTTCGGCGGCATGAGCCGGGCGGCCTGCGCCTCGCGCTCGGTGTAGACGTAAGCGCGGGTCTCCACGCCATGATGAAGGAGGTCGAAACCATTTAGCACCGGGCGCACCTGCACCGAGACTGACCGGCCGTCCACGGTTCCCGACCAGACGAGGTCTCCGGGCTTCCAGCGCGAGATCACGACATGTCTCTTGCTCTCATCGTCCCGCGCGAACCGGACCTCAAACTGCGCGGCGCGGGCCTTGTGATCGGAAGGCCCGGTGTCGTGAAGAGCACCATGCGTGATTTTGAGCTTGATGTGGTTTTCGCCCAATTGGACCGACCGCAACTGCTCGCGTGTTACCCGGTGAGCTGACTGCTGACCGGAAATGCGGCGCTTTCTATCTCCCAGGACGTTGTCGATGGCGGCCGCCACTGCCGCCAGAGTTCGGGCAGCCTCGCCGGCCGGTACAATTGGTGCAAAGCCGCCGGGAAACTCCTCTGCCAGGAATGCCGTCGACAATTTGCCGGACTTCCATCGCTCGTTGAGCATCAAGGCCGAGAGGAACGGGATGTTGTGGCGTATGCCCGCGACGAGGAAAGCATCGAGCGCATCCACCTGCGCCGTCACCGCCGCGTCGCGCGTTGGACCGTGCGTGATGAGCTTCGCAATGAGGGGGTCATAGAAGATCGAGATTTCACCACCCTCGTACACCCCCGTGTCATTGCGCACCGTAATGCCGTCGGCGCACATTTCGGCTGGCGGGCGGTAACGCACCAGCCGCCCGATCGAGGGCAGGAAATTGCGGGCGGGATCCTCTGCATAGATGCGCGTCTCGACCGCCCAGCCCGAAAGTTTCACGTCGCTTTGTTTGAAAGCGAGCGGCTCTCCCGCCGCGACTCGGATCATCTGCTCGACGAGATCGATGCCGGTGATGAGCTCCGTCACCGGGTGCTCGACCTGCAGCCGCGTATTCATTTCCAGGAAATAGAAGCTCTTGTCCTGTTCGGCGACGAACTCGACAGTGCCGGCGGAATCGTAGCCGACGGCCTTTGCCAGCGCGACCGCCTGCTCTCCCATGCGCCGGCGCGTTTTTGCGTCAAGCAGCGGGCTTGGTGCTTCCTCGATAATCTTTTGATTGCGGCGCTGAATGGAGCACTCCCGCTCGCCGAGATGGATGACATTGCCATGCTTGTCGCCAAGCACCTGAATTTCGACGTGGCGCGGGTCACGAATATACTTTTCGATGAAAACGCGCTCGTCGCCGAACGAAGATTTTGCTTCCGAGCGCGCGCGGGCAAATCCCGACGCGATGTCGTCGCGTGAATAGGCAATCCGCATTCCCTTGCCGCCGCCGCCGGCAGACGCCTTGATCATCACGGGATAGCCGACCTCATCAGCGACCCTTGCCGCTTCCTCCTCGTCCGCGATCACACCGAGGTGGCCGGGTACGGTCGCAACTCCTGCGGCGGCGGCGGTCCGCTTGCTTTCGATCTTGTCGCCCATGGCGGCGATTGCGCCGGGATGCGGGCCAATGAACACGATCCCGGCCCCTGCCAAGGCTTTGGGGAACGCTTCGTTCTCAGCCAGGAAACCGTAGCCGGGATGCACGGCTTCGGCGCCGGTGTCTCTGCAGGCCGCTACGATCTTCTGGATGACCAGATAACTTTCAGAGGAGGGTGGCGGGCCGATGAACACGGCCTGGTCCGCCATCTCCACGTGCAGAGCATCCTGGTCGGCCTCGGAGTAAACCGCGACGGTCTGGATGCCCAGCCGCCGTGCGGTGCGCATAATGCGACACGCGATCTCGCCGCGATTGGCGATCAGAATGCGCTTGAACATGCCGCGCTGAACCCCGGCCTCAGGCTTGCGGCGTCATCAGCAAAAAGTCAATCAGTGGCGGCTCGGCACATCAAACTGCGAGGCACGAGGGGCCGGGAGCGGGCCGATCCGGATGACCCTTTCACTCTCCGGTCGGATACATTCGAAGAGTTTCACACTGCGCGGCTTCATGAGCGGGAACAGGCCAGCACCTGCCAGCATGCCGCCAAAGTGGCACCAATAGGCCACTTCGCTCCTGGACACCGCGCCCAGGTTCCACAGCTGGGTGAGCACGAACAAGCCAACAACCCAGTAGGCGCTGATCCGCAGCGGAATGATGGTGACCAGGACCGTGATCTTGGCACAGGGACGCAGCATGACATATGCGATCACGATCCCGGCAATTGCGCCCGAGGCGCCGATCAGCTCGATGCCGGAGTGCGGATCATAGCCGACGAAGACCAGACCTCCGATCACTCCGCTCACAAGATAGAAGATCAGGTAGCGCAAGCGGCCGAGCGCGCGCTCGATGTCGTCGCCGAACACCCAGAGAAAGATCATGTTGCCGAACAAGTGGCCGATATCGGCATGAAAGAACTGATAGGTAATGAGCGTCGCATAGGCGGGCAGCGCTCCCCTTGAGCCGATATCCCCGCTGAGTGCGGCCGGGGTCAGGCTGTAGGTGTCGATCATGCGGTCGAGCCCCGCCTGCGGGGCGACGGCTTCGTGCATGAAAACCAGGATGTTGGCGGCGATGAGGGACCAGGTGACGTATGGCTTTACCGGTTGAGTGAACGGGTTGTCGTCGTATATCGGCACCACCATGGAGATTTTTCCCGTTCACCGGTTTTGTCCGGGTTGCCATAGGACATCGCAAGCGCCTTTATCGTTGGCATAGCGAGAGAGGACGAACAGCAAGTCGGACAGACGGTTGACATATTTCAGCGCGGCCGGGGTGACTCCTTCGCTCGATTTGTCGTTGAGCTCGACCATGATCCGCTCGGCCCGCCGGCAGATCGTGCGGGCGAGATGGAGATAGGCAGCGGCGGTCCGGCCGCCCGGCAAAATGAAGGAGCGCAACGGCGCAAGATCGGCATTGAAATGATCGATGCGCTGTTCCAGCCAGGTCACTTGCGCATCCGTTGTCGTCATGCGCGCGCCGCCCGGCCCCTTCTCCGACAAGCAGAGGTCGGCTTCGACGTCGAAGAGATCATTTTGCACGCGCGCGAGCAGGAGGTCGAGGTCTTGATCGGCGCCATGAACTCTCACCAGCCCGATCGCGGCGCTGAGCTCATCGAGCGTGCCGTAAGCCGCTATGCGCAGATCGTATTTCTTGCGGCGTTCGCCGTTGCCGAGAGCGGTCGTACCGTCATCTCCGGTCCGGGTGTAGATCCGATTGAGGACGACCATGCCCGAGCCTTATCGTATCGCCCAGATGGTCAACATGATGACGATGATGGCAATGAACTGCAGCAGAACCCGCAGCCGCATCAGCTTCTGGGATCGGTGCGGGGAGCCGCCGCGCATCATGTTGTAGAGGCCCAGCAGCAGCACCACGGCCACGGCGCCGATTGCGATTGGAACGATGGCGTAAGTCAACACCTCGGACATTACAGAGGTCTTTAGCACCCCATCGGTCGCAAGGCCATGCCGGACACCCTTGACCTTGCCTTCGCACGCGCCCTAGACGACTTGGCCATCCGCGCGGGCGCCGCCAGCGCCGTTTAAGTCAACGCAGGGGGAGACAGTCATGATCGTCGATTTCCAGCACCATTTCACCCCACGCGAGCTGATGCCCAAGGATCTGGGTCGGCGCAAGCTTGTCTCATATGACGAGAATGGCGCGCCGAGCTTCATCATGCATTGGATGCTGTTTGATCTCGACGAACATATCCGCATGATGGATGAAGCGGGCATCAATGTTGCGCTTCTCACCAGCGCCGCCGGAATGTGCGCCGATCTGGACCGCTCGCGGCTATGCAACGAGACGGCCAAGCAGGCGGAGCGCGATTATCCCGGACGTTTTATTGGAGCGGCGCACGCCAATCCCTTGGGCGGGGCGGCTGCGTTGCGCGAGCTTGCTCGCTGCAAGCATGAGCTGGACTTCCAGGGTGTGGTGATCACGTCGGAGACCAATGATCTTTATCTTGATGCCCCGGAATTCGAGCCGTTCTGGACCGAGTGCGAGAAGCTAGGCTTATTCGTGTTTGTGCATCCCGCACTCAAGCTCAATCAAACCAGGCAGTTCGACGGCTACGATACTGCGCGGTCCGTGGGGCGCGAATTTTCGCTTGTCATGGCGACCATCCGGCTGATCAATTCGGGGCTTTTTGACCGCCACCCCGCCCTCATGGTCCACATGTCGCATCTGGGCGGCGGACTCTCGACCTTGCTGGGACGAATTCGCTCCTACCAGGACAAGGAGTTCTGGGGCACGACCGACAACGCGCGCCATGGCATGAAGGCGCAGAAGGAGCTCGATCATTATCTCCACAACAACATGGTATTCGACACCGCGGGATTCTGCGGAGCGATGGGCGCCGTCAAGGCCGCGCTGATCGAAATTCCTGCTTCGCGCATCGTTTTTGCCACCGACTATCCGCAGGAGATCCGCGAGCGCCATGCGGTGCGCGAGTTCGTCCAGGAGTTGCGCGCGCTCGGCAAAGCGGGCGAAGCCATCCTCGCGGGCAACGTGGGCAAGCTGCTGAAAGAGCCCGCGGCGGCAGCGTAGTCCAATCCGTAGCCCGCATGAGCGAAGCGAAATGCGGGGCAACCGCTCCCGGGTATCGCTTCGCTCATCCGGGCTACGAGATCGCCACAACATCACCCGGCGAGGTGCTTCTCGATCTGGTAGACCGGCAGCTTCACAAGGTCCTTGTCGATCTCAGCGCGCAGCGCAGCGCGCAGATTGTGCGAATACGCTTGCCGCAAAACCCCGAGCGCGCGCGGCGGAGCCACCACGATCAGGGATTTGGTCTGCCCCGCATTTATCGCAGCATCGAGATGTCCGGCGAGCTTTTGCAGAAACCGCTGCTCCGCCTGAAGATGCCAGTCCGTCTGCTCCATCGCGCTGCGGCGAGCATCGATTGAATTGATCGAGCGGCCCGGCGCGTCAGTGCCCTGCTCGTGGGTTTTCGGATCTTCTTGCTGGTAAACTTCTCTGGTCTTCAGATTGGGAAATTTCTCGTCACCGGCATTTTCGAGCACGAGCGCCTTCGTGCCGTCGCAAACCACCACCCACTCGCCAGGGTGGATCCTGACTGCTGTCATGAAGCCTCCTTGCGTTTGCGCCCGCGCGCGCCGTCTCCTGCGCAGCATGACGCAGCGCCTTGCTGATTACAAACGCCGCACAGCCCGGTTCGGTTCTAGTTCGCGCCCTCGAGCAGGCGGCGTGCGATGACCTGCGCCTGGATTTCGGCCGCTCCCTCAAAGATGCTGAGAATGCGGGCATCACATAGGATGCGGGAGACCGGAAATTCGAGCGCAAATCCGTTTCCTCCGTGGATCTGCACGGCGTTGTCGGCGCTCGCCCAGGCCACACGCGCTGCCAGCAGCTTGGCCATTCCGGCCTCCAGATCGCAGCGTTTGCCGGAATCCTTCTGTCGTGCCGCAAAGTATGTAAGCTGGCGTGCGATCATGATCTCGACCGCCATCATGGCAATCTTGTCGCTCACCCGCGGGAAGTTGATGATCGGCGTTCCGAACTGCTCGCGTTCCTGCGCATATGAGAATGCCTGCTCCATCGCGGCCTGTGCGACGCCGATGGCGCGGGCAGCAGTCTGGATGCGCGCGGATTCGAAGGTGGCCATGAGTTGGCGAAAGCCCAGCCCTTCGACCCCGCCGAGCAGGCCCTGCGCTTTGACCTCGAAACCGTCGAAAGCGATTTCGTATTCCTTCATTCCGCGATAGCCGAGCACTTCGATTTCGCTGCCGCTCATGCCGGGTGCAGGGAACGGCTCCTGGTCCGAGCCGCGCGGCTTCTCGGCAAGCAGCATGGACAGCCCGCGGTGGCCGGGCTCGCGAGGATTGGTGCGCACCAAGAGCGTCATGAGATCGGCACGGACCGGGTGTGTAATCCAGGTCTTGTTGCCGTAGATCTTGTAAACGTCGCCATGGCGCACGGCGCGCGTCCTGATCGAAGCGAGATCGGACCCGGCATTGGGCTCCGTGAATACGGCGGTCGGCAGCACTTCGCCGCTGGCGATCTTCGGCAGCCATTTGCGCTTCTGGTCCTCGGTGCCACTGGCGATGATCAGCTCGGCCGCGATCTCGGAACGCGTGCCGAGCGAGCCCACGC
>CATPCO010000116.1 GCA_955652925.1 uncultured Xanthobacteraceae bacterium
GGTGGCTTGACCGGATTTCAGCCGCTCAGGTAGCTCCGGGGCCAAAGTCCGCCAGCTAGCAAGGGCAGGCATGCAGGCCTAAAGGCCGCTCCACCTGTGAGCGCAGATTTGAACAGAGTCTGGTTGGCGATGCACATGGAAGAAAACAACCGCAGTCCGCGGCGCGAGGACGTTTGCCCCAGCAAGAAGGGCACCCTGGAACTGGATCGCGCCCACGCCCTCGTCGCCGAGACCAAGGGACCGGAATACTGGCGCAGCCTGGAGGAACTGGCCGGCAGCCCGGATTTCCAGGAAATGCTGCACCGGGAGTTTCCCAAAGGCGCATCGGAGTGGCTGGATTCGATCTCGCGTCGCGGGTTCCTGAAGCTGATGGGCGCGTCCCTGGCAATGGCGGGCATGACTGCCTGCACCAAGCAGCCACTGGAGCCGATCGTTCCTTACGTAAGACAGCCGGAGGAAGTCGTTCCGGGGCGACCGTTATTCTTTGCCACCGCGTTCACGCTGGGCGGATATGCGAGTCCGATTCTGGTGGAGAGTCACCTTTATCGTCCCACTAAGATCGAAGGCAATGATCAACATCCGGCGAGTCTCGGCGGTACGGATGTTTTCGCCCAGGCATCGATCCTGGGCATGTACGATCCCGATCGTTCCCAGACGCTCACCTATCTGGGTGACGTCCGCACCTGGGGCGATCTCGTCCATGCCATGCGTGGACCGCTCAATATCCAGAAGGACTTGCAGGGCGGCGGAATCCGCATATTGACCCCGACGATCTCCTCGCCCACGCTTGCCGACCAGTTGCGTTCCGCGCTCAAGGTATATCCGCAAGCTAAGTGGCACATCTATGAGCCCATCAACCGAGACAACGTGCTCGAAGGCGCTAGGATGGCTTTCGGGCACCCCGTGGAAAGCCAGCACAAGCTGGAGAACGCAGACGTAATTCTTTCGCTCGATGCCGACTTCCTCTACCCGGGATTCCCTGGTTTCACCCGCCACGCCCGCGATTTTGCCAAGCGTCGCAATCCCGATTCCGGCAACATGAACCGGCTGTATGTGGTCGAGAGCACGCCGAGTTCGACGGGCGTAAAGGCGGACCATCGGCTGCCGCTGCGGGCTACAGATATTGAGCGCTGGGCGAGATTAATGCTGACGGTCCCGATGAATAGCGACAGGTCGTATAAAGAAATCGGCGCAGGGTTTACCGACAAGGAGAGAGAATTCGCCGTAGCAGCTTATTTGGACTTGGAGAAGCATCGTGGCGCCAGTCTCGTAGTCGTCGGGGACCATCAGCCTCCGATCTTGCACGCGTTGGCGCATGTGCTGAACAACCGGCTGGACAACGTGGGACGGACGGTGTTCTACACGGAACCGGTGGATGCAAACCCAGTGAACCAGACCGAGTCGCTGAAAGACCTAGTCGCGGACATGCGCGCCGGCAAGGTGGACATTCTGATCATTTTGGGTGGCAACCCTGCTTATGATGCTCCCGCCGATCTGGGGTTTGACGACGCGCTCAGGAACACCAACATTCCGCTGCGAGTGCATCTCGGCCTTTACCAGAACGAGACGGCGGAACTCTGCCAGTGGCATGTGAACGAGGCGCACTATCTCGAGGCCTGGGGCGACGCGCGCGCTTCTGACGGCACCGTCAGCATCGTGCAGCCGCTGATCGCACCGCTCTATGACGGCAAGAGCGCGTATGAGTTTGTGGCGATGCTGCCAGGACAGTCTCAGTCCAGCGGCCACGAGATGGTGCAGGCTTACTGGAAGAAGCAGTACAGGGGGGCAGACTTCGATGCATTCTGGCGGAAGTCGCTGCATGATGGCTGGATCGAGGGGACCACATTCGCGCCGAAACAATTGGCGATGAAGACTGCGAGCCTCCCGTCCCCCTCCGCAACCGAGGAAAAGAGTATCGAGATCAACTTCCGCCGCGACCCCTCGGTTTACGACGGCCAATTCTCCAACAACGGCTGGCTCCAGGAACTGCCCAAGCCGATGAACAAGCTCACCTGGGACAACCCGGTGCTGATCGGCCCCGCCATGGCCGAGCGAATGGGACTCAAGACCGAAGACATGGTCGAGCTTGAACTCAACGGCAAGAAAGTGACCGCTCCAGTCTGGGTCCAGGCGGGCCATCCTGACAATGCGGTGACGGTCTTTTTGGGCTATGGGCGACGCCGTGCAGGTCGGGTGGGCACGGGAGCTGGCTTCGACATGTATCAACTGCGCTTCAGTGCCACCCCCTGGTTCACCAGCGGGCTCGCGATTCGCAAGACCGGAGACACCTACAAGCTGGCTTCCACTCAGGGCTACCAAACCATGGAGACGCCAACCGGTTCTCGTCCTCTGGTTCGTGCAGCGACTCTGGAGCAGTATCACAAGGAACCCGACTTCGCGAAAGAGGAACAACCACCCGCGGAACTGACTTTATACAAGCCCTATCCCTATGCCAGCGAGCCTTATGCCTGGGGCATGACCATCGACATGAACGCCTGCGTGGGCTGCAACAACTGCGTCGTCGCCTGCCAGTCGGAAAACAATATTGCGGTTGTGGGCAAGGAGCAGACCATTCGCGGCCGGCACATGCACTGGCTGCGAGTGGACGCCTACTACCAGGGCGACCGCGATAATCCCAAAGCTTACTTCCAGCCTGTGCCTTGCATGCAGTGCGAGAACGCTCCCTGCGAGGTCGTCTGCCCCGTGGGCGCGACCGTGCACAGCAGTGAAGGCCTGAACGACATGGTCTACAACCGCTGCGTGGGCACGCGCTACTGCTCCGACAACTGTCCTTACAAGGTGCGACGTTTCAATTTCCTGTTGTTTCAGGACTGGGAGACGCCCCAGCTCAAGATGATGCGCAATCCGGACGTAAGCGTGCGCAGTCGCGGCGTCATGGAAAAGTGTACTTACTGCGTGCAGCGCATCAACCAGCACCGGATTGATTCGGAACGTGA
>CATPCO010000117.1 GCA_955652925.1 uncultured Xanthobacteraceae bacterium
CGATCTGCACTTTCGCGCTACCGGCTGGTGGCCATCGACGCCCGGCAACTGCCAATCGCCCGGCAATTTTGCGCAGGGCAGGTTCTATTATTTTGCCTATAATTTCGTTGGCAATACCCGCAACGTGCTCGAAGGAACTGCGGTCATGCAATGCTTGCCGTTCTACGACAGTTTCGACCAGGTCATCGTCGGCGATACTCAATGTGACCCGTTTCC
Organism: uncultured Xanthobacteraceae bacterium; assembly: GCA_955652925.1. Lineage (GTDB taxonomy): Bacteria > Pseudomonadota > Alphaproteobacteria > Rhizobiales > Xanthobacteraceae > VAZQ01. The sequence continues at coordinate 217 of CATPCO010000117.1, forward strand.
CGCAACTTCGCCGTTCCCTGCCGGAAAATATCTCCAGGGATTTGTGGAGTTGATCGTCCCCGAGACAACGACCCGGTATAACTGCGCGATTACTTCCACGCAGTTGAGTGAATGCCTCCAGCAATGACCCTGTAAAGGGATGCAAGCAAACGATTGCGACTGAAACTGTTGTCCTGCTGCGTGGCGGTGAAGCCGGTTGGCGGATTTCCGCAATAGGCTGCAGCCCCCGATATCCCGGGCGCCTGTCCCGGGTCAGTCAGCACGGATACCCTGCGCCGTGGATCGAATACCTGAACGGTCGCCATCATCCCGCTATCCTCGTGCTCGAGGATATGACAGTGAAAGACGAAGGTCCCAACTTGGTGAGAGTCGGTGAATGGAATCGTCACGAACACCCTTCCGGGATTGTTCGCATCTTTGGCCGGAGGCACCGGGATCGTATCGTGCCAGACATCAGCGCCGGCGCTGACATGGACCAATTCCGGCAAGTCTTGCCCGGCGAGCACTTTGCCGGGATCCGCGAACACCATCGCGTCCGTCAAGTTCGGCGGCGCGCCGGGATCGCCCACGCGCGCCAGCCGGAACTTGGTCTGATGGATGTGAAAGTTGTGCAGCTCGTTGGTGGTATTCACCAGCTCCCAGACTTCCATTGTCCCCAGCTGGGCACAGATATGCCTGATCGATTCCGGCGGGTCGGCGTGGATGAACCATTCGGGCGCAAGCGTGTGCGGGTGCGCGCCGTTTGGCGGATCGATCGGGCGGCCTGAACTATCGACGACGTCACTGCCCAGCATGAATGTATTGGTAGTATCGTCCTGAGCGAAGGTAATCTTGCGCCGATACTGCGAGCTTGGGCTTGGAAGGGTCACACAATTTTTTGGAATGGCAGCTGCTGTGGCCCGATCCGAATTGATGAAGGGCAACGCACGCGAGAAAGTCGTAGCGAGCAGGTCCTGGGGAGGCGAAGCACTCTCGGGCGTAACGGCCTTGAGCACCACATGCGCGAGATCGACCGCCGGCCATGGATCGCCCTTATAGTCGGGCCGGGCCACAGTCCTGTTCGGTGGTTTAGGCTGCTGCACCCCCCCTGTCTCGAGGCCCTGAGTGCGCAAGGTGAGAGAAATGTTCTGAGCGTGAAGGACGTCATTCTTCACAAGAATCTCCGCACGTGCCGCCGGCATGAGCAGGACGTGCTTGACCGTAACCCCTGGTTTCAGGCTTTGCGGACTGCTGGAAGACGGCGAACTGCCGGAAGAGGGAGTGCCCGCCACCACGCCGTCCATGGTCAGGATCTGGAGGTCCCGCTCGTTGTCGGCGCCGTCCACCAGCTCCAAGGTATACGTCACCGTCGGGCTGAGGTTTGCAATGCGCCAGAGCTCAGTCTCTCCGGGTTGGATGGTGACATCGGGATAATTCTGGCCATTGATCGTGAAAAGCCATACCGTATCATTGGCACGGTCCACAATTTTTTGGTTCTCGTCATAAACCGTCGTGTGACCGCAAAATCCGTGGCCCGATAGCAATTGCACGCCGGGATTCGAATCCTTGCGGCAAGCCTGCGTATCGTAGACCTTACCGCTGAGCCATTTCGCGGTTTGGCCGGCCGCCGCCGCCGTATCGGGCGTCCTGCCGTGTGGGACCGCGAGCTGGATATCGCGCAGAATCATGTATCGCGTCTGCTGCTGCGTTCCGGCACGGGCCAATGCGGTGGGATCGTCGGTGACGTCGGCTCCGGGCATGATCGAAATCAGCCCTGCCTGCCCGGCCTGGACCTCATCGCGCGCCGAGCCGTGGATGTGGGAATGGAACCAATAGACCCCGGAGGGATAGTATGGCTGGCCAAGCCCAACCTCGCCCTCCAGCTTCGTTGGAATATCGAATCGATAGTTGGTCACGAAGCCCTTCCCGGTCTGGCTGAACACGTAGTCTCCCACGGGGCTACAGCCGCTCGGGGGAGTTGGGCTCACCACCACGCCGTGCATGTGCAAATTCACGATGGCGTGGCCCTCATTCGGAACGCTTGCATCGAGCTGGTTATGCAGATCGACCCGTAGCGTATCGCCGGGCTGAGTCTCAATCACGAAGGGCGCATAGTGATCCCCGTTGGGATCCTGCTCGGTGGCATAGCCGGGCAACGTCACCCGGTAGGGTCCGACGTCAGGCCGCATCGTATTGCGCACCATCAGGCTTGCCGCACGCACGGTCTTTCCCACCGGCACAGGCGGACAGCCGGGCGGCACCTGCAGCAGCGGTGAAACACTGCCTGCGTTCGGCTGTACCGGCTGGCGCAGTTCGGCCGCCGGGACAGCAGAAGACGATGCCAGCAGCATGGTCCCAAACCACAGATGAAGCTTGATATTCTCCTCCCTCATTGCTTGCACTTGCTGGGCCAAGCCGCAGGCAAATGAAGACTATAAATCTTCCGCTTTGTTTGGAAGAGGGTGCTCAACCGCTACGACCCTCAGTCTGTCGCGCCAACGGGCGAACAGCGGCAGGAACAAGAAAACCACAGCCGCGGCCAAGGCCCAAAAGACGATGACGGTTGCGATCTCCGCGATCGCGCCTGCCTGCTCGGTGCGCAAATGCATAATGACGCGCGCGAGCAGCCAGTTGAACGGGATCACCAGCAACGGACCCAAGAGTACCGTGTCGGCGACCGAAAGCAGGTCCGCCTTGGCTTGCGTGACCGAGAGCATCGCGAGCGCGAAGATCCCGGGCAGCGGCAGCGCGCTCGCCCAGCCGACCCAGCGCGCATCCTTTCCGAGATAGGCAATCATGGACAGAGCAACGAAAAGCAGAACGAAAGCTGCGACACGCAGCAGGCCCTGCCGGTTGAACCACATTGCGGCGAACGTCGGAGAGGGGCGCGAGGGTGATGCGCCCCACCAGTGCCAGAGGTACAGCACGGCGAAGGCGAGTTGGAGAAAAAACAGCCAGTGAGCGGACGACAGGTCATCGCGAAACCAGGCGAGTGCCGTCGCGCCCACGGACCACAGCGCAACCCAGCAGAGCGAGCGGGCGATGATTCTCGCTTCCGCATCCCAGCTTGCCGGCAGCGGCGGCAGCCACTCGTATCGATAGATCGCGAGCAGGAAAAGAATGCAATTCCACACCACGATGAGATAGACGGTTCCGGCAATCCCGATCGGGTCCGCGCCGGTCAGCATCGCAATGCCGTTGAGCAGCGGAAAAGTAAGCAGCACTCCACCGATGCGTTTGTCACGCGCGCCCAACCATCCAATAAGGACGAAGGCGAAAGTGCCGAGCAGCAGCTTTGCGATGGCGATCAAGACTTCAAGCATGTCGTAGGAACTGTAGCCCGGATTGAGTGCAGCCGCCTTCGCCAAGGCTTCGGCGGCCTCACTCACATTAGCCCGTCGAAGCTTTAGCGAAGACGGGCGAAATCCGGGGTTCGCCCCCCGCTACGAATTGTTGCGGGCAGCGAGAGTCAGAAACTCGTCGACGTAGGCGGCAAGCGAGCGCGCGGTCTCGATGCGAAACACGTGAGCTTCGCTGCGCCAGAGCACCATCTCTGCCTTTCCGAGCAGCGTGCGGCTGCAGCAACCGGCGGGAAAGCTGGCCACTCGCAGATCGAGCGGACAGCCCGCACTGATGACGTCGGCGGCCGCGCTTCCGCGCAGCACGAACGCAACATCACGATGCCCTATGCTCACCAGCGAATGTGGCAGGGATTGCAGCGCCGCATTCAATCTCTGTTGCAGCTTGCTTTCCTGTTCGGGCGGGCCGAGCAGCAGCCACTCATCGGGCCCAAGACATAGAGCAGCAAGCCCATCGCGCTCGATGACGCGGCCCACTTTCCGCGCAAGCTCGAGCGCCAACGCGGCTCCTGCCGCGTGCGCAATCGGCTCCCTGCCCCGCAGCACAAAACGGGCCACCGGACCTGTCCGTTCAACAGTCAGACCCGGAAAGGTGGCCACCGGCGACGCTGGCGCGCGCGCGAAATGCCATGAGACTGCGTTGGTTATCGCTTCAGGCACGCAGGCGCTCTCCCGCCGGATCGAATAAAACGGGAGCAACGAGGTCGACTGCCGCGCCACCCTCAGGCATCGCAACGAAAAGCCGGTTGCCGATCTGTCTTCGGCCGTCCGCTACGAGACCGAGCGCGATCGGCCGGCTCAGCGCTTCGCTCCGATAGGAGGATGTCACGTAACCCAGCGCAGGCGTGCCCGCGGGCGGATTGGGACCTTCGGTGATCTGCGCGCCCTCCTCGAGTTGCGTCGTGGCGTCGGCCGTGAGCAGACCGACCAGCTGGCGGCGGCCCGCGCGGGCGAGGTCAGGCAGCGCCAACGATCGCTTGCCGACGAAATCCCGCTTTGCCTTGCCGACTGTCCAATCGAGGCCCAGGTCTGCGACGGTCACCGTGCCGTCCGTGTCCTGGCCTACAATGATGTAGCCTTTTTCAACGCGCAGCACGTGCATGGTTTCCGTGCCGTACGCGCAGCCACCAAGCTGCTCGATTGCGGGGATAAGCTCCTCCCAAACTGCGCCGCCGTAATCTGCCGGAACATTGATCTCGAAGCCGAGCTCGCCGGTAAAGCTCACACGAAACAGGCGACACTCCACCCCACAAATGCTGCCCTGCTGCACGCCCATATGGGGCAGAGCGTCGAGCGCGATACCGCTCAGGAACGGCGCGATCACCTCGCGCGCGCGTGGGCCCTGCACCGCGATCACCGCCCATTGGTCGGTGACGGAGGTCAACCATACGTCAAGATCAGGCCATTCCGTCTGCAGATAGTCTTCCATAAACGCGAGCACGCGCGCCGCTCCTCCCGTCGTGGTCGTGACGTGAAACCGGTCGGGCGCAAGCCGGCCCACCACGCCGTCATCAAACACAAAACCCGCCTCGTTGAGCATGATGCCGTAGCGGCAGCGGCCGGGCGCAAGCGTGCTCCAGGCATTGACGTACATGCGATCGAGAAATTGGGCGGCGTCGCTCCCGACGATTTCGATCTTTCCCAACGTAGAGGCATCGAAAATGCCGGCGCTTGCTCGTACCGTGCGGCACTCGCGCGCCAGCGCGGCGTGCATGTCCTCGCTCTCCCGTGGAAAATAATGCGCCCGTTTCCAGAGGCCCACATTCTCGAATGCCGCGCCGTGCTCAGCCGCCCACTCGTGCATCGGCGTCGCGCGCACGGGGTCAAACAGTGTTCCGCGGCTCATCCCCGCGAGCGCGCCGAAGGTGACGGGGGTGTACGGCATGCGAAAGGTGGTAAGGCCGACATCCGCGATGGTCTTGCCCAGCTGTTCCGAGACAATGCTCAGCGCATTGACGTTCGACGTCTTGCCCTGATCCGTCCCCATACCGGTCGTGGTGTAGCGTTTCACGTGCTCGATCGAGCGGAAACCTTCGCGCGTGGCGAGCGCCAAATCCTGCACGGTCACATCGTTCTGGAAATCGACGAACGCCTTGCCTGCGATTGGAGGCGCAACAACCACGCCGGGATCAGCGGTCTGCGAGGGAATGAATACGTTTCTGATTTCACGAGCACGCCGGAACCCGGCCGCTTCCGCCGCTTGCGCTCCCGCGCAATAGCCGTCTTCCATCACTTGCGACAGCGCGAAGATTCCGCGACAAGCGCCGGCTGACCGCTCGCGCTGGACCGATCGGTCAGGAACATAAGCGCCAAGCGAGGACACAAGTTTCAGCGTGCCGCGCGACTGAGAGAACAGGTGAACCGATGGTGTCCATCCTCCGCTCATCAATACGAGATCGACATCAAGGTGTTCGTTTGCGTCCGAGCGTCCGTCATCCGCCACACGCCCGAGCGTGACGTCACTCACCCGCAGCCGCCCCGCGGTGTCGAGCACGGTAGTACCGGGCTCGGCGCGGATGCCATTGCGCCGCGCCTCGCTCACGACCTCCTCTCCCGGATTGCGTCGCAGGTCCGCGATGAGAACAATCTCAATGCCGGCGCGATTGAGCTCATTGGCAGCGGCATATGCGCTGTCGTGAGCAGTGATCACAACCGCACGTGTCCCCGGCCGCGCCCCGTAACGCGTGACATAGCTGCGTGCGGCATTGGCCAGCATGATCCCGGGTCGATCATTGTTGGCAAACACGAGCGGACGCTCGATCGCGCCGGTGGCGAGTACGACCTCCTTCGCGCGGACCTGCCAGAGCCGCTCGCGCGGCAAAGCCGGATCGCACGGCGTTGGCAGGTGATCGGTCACCGATTGCGCGAGTGCGAGGAAATTATCGGCGAAATAACCGAAGGCCTGGGTGCGCGGCAGCAGCGTCACGTTCGCATGGGCGCGCAGCGCAGCGAGCGCATCGGCCAGCCATTCCTGGGCGTTCTTGCCCTCGACCGGCGCGTGCTGTTCGCAAAGGAGCGAGCCGCCGAATTCGGCCTGTTCATCGCAGATCAGCACGCAGCCTCCTGCCTCACTCGCTGCAAGCGCAGCCGCGAGTCCCGCCGGGCCCGCACCCACGACAAGCACGTCGCAATGGGCGAAGCGATTGGCGTAGCGGTCGGGGTCGGGCGCGCTAGGCGCGCGGCCAATGCCGGCGGAGCGGCGAATGACCGGCTCAAACAGCCGCGTCCAGGTGCGCGCGCCGAGCAGGCGCGGCCCCATGAAGGTCTTGTAGTAGAAGCCTGCCGGAAAGAGCGACGCAAGCCGGTCCGCCGTCACACCCAGATCAAAGGTAAGCGAAGGCCAGCGGTTCTGGCTGGTGGCACAAAGCCCCTCATAAAGCTCGATCTGGGTCGCACGAAGATTGGGGGTGGAGCGGCCGCCGCCGCGATCGATGTGCACCAGCGCGTTCGGCTCCTCGCTTCCCGCAGAGAGGATCCCGCGTGGCCGGTGATATTTGAAAGATCGCGCGACCAGATGCACGCCATTGGCAATGAGCGCGGAGGCGAGCGTGTCTCCGGCAAAGCCAGTAAGCACGCGACCATCGAAGCTGAAGGACAGCGGCCGCGTGCGGTCGACCCGGCCACCTGACGGCATGCGAAAAAGATTGCTCACCGGCGCTCTTCGTCCGGCACGGGGCGCGGATCACCGATTTTGTAGCTGGTCACGAATTTGTCCGTGACGGTGTCGCGCAGCGCATTGAAGAAGCGCCCGCATCCATGGGTGTGCCGCCAGCGTTCGGCGTGCACGCCCTTGCGATTCGACCGAAGAAAGAGAAATTCCGTCCATTGCCCGTCCGAGAGCGCCGAGGGATCGCTCGGCCGCGCAATGTGGGCCTCCCCGCCGTAGCGAAACTCGATTTCCGGGCGCGCGCCGCAATAGGGGCAATGGATCAGCAGCATGATCAGTGCGCCACCGCGGCGGCTGCCGCCTCATCGATCAATCTGCCGCTCACGAAGCGCTGCAGAGAAAACGGCGCGGCCAAGGGATGCGGATCATCGCTTGCAATGGTGGCGGCAAAGACATGGCCGGAGCCGGGCGTCGCCTTGAACCCGCCCGTTCCCCAGCCGCAATTGACATAAAGACCTGGCACCGGGGTCTTGCTGATGATCGGCGATCGATCGGGCGTGACATCCACGATCCCGCCCCAGTTGCGCAACATACGCAACCGCCGGAATGCCGGAAACAGCTCGCAGATTGCTTCGAGCGTGTGCACAGGAATATGCAGTGCGCCGGTCTGCGAATACGACACGTATTGATCGGTCCCCGCTCCGATCACGAGCTCGCCTCGGTCGGATTGTGAGATATAGGCGTGGATCGTGTTTGACATCACGACGCACGGCAGCACCGGCTTGATTGGTTCCGACACCAAAGCCTGGAGCGGAAAGCTTTCGAGCGGCATGCGCAGCCCGGCCATCGCCATGATCACGGATGTGTGTCCCGCCGCGACGACGCCGATGCGCCTCGCCTCGATCACGCCGCGCGTCGTTTCGAGTGCCATGACCGCGCTGTTTGGCGCGCGACGGATCGCGCGAACCTCGCAATTCTCGATGATGTCGACACCCAGCGCGTCACTTGCCCGCGCATAGCCCCACGCAACGGCGTCATGCCGCGCCACCCCGCCCCTCCTCTGCAACGCAGCGCCAAGAACCGGATGGCGCATGTCGGCTGAAATATTGAGCGGCGGACAAAAGGCCTTGGCCTCTTCGGCCGTAAGCCATTCGTTGTCGATGCCCGCGAGCCGATTGGCATGGACGTGCCGCTTAAGCACGTGCACGTCATGGAGGTTGTGCGCCAGCATGAGCACACCGCGCGGCGAATACATCACGTTGTAATTAAGCTCGTGCGACAACGCCTCCCACAATTTCAGCGCGTGTTCGTAAAGCGCCTCGCTTTCCTCCCACAAATAGTTCGACCGGATGATTGTGGTGTTGCGGCCGGTATTGCCGCCGCCGAGCCAGCCCTTTTCCAGGACCGCGACGTCGCGGATGGCGTGCTCCTTGGCAAGGTAGTAGGCGGTCGCGAGGCCGTGGCCGCCCGCGCCAATGATCACGACATTGTAGCCTCGTTTGGGCTCCGGCGAGCGCCACTGGCGCGACCAGCGCGCGTGACCCGACGCGGCGTTGCGCAACAGCGTCGCGAACGAGAACCTCGCAGCTGCTCCGGTAGTATTGACGCACAACGCTCGCGTATACCCCGCCGGAGTTGGGGGTGGGGGTCCCTGCGGGTGAGCTCGTGTCGACAACTACGACCCCCGTCCCCACCCCTCCCCCACAAGGGTGGAGGGAGCAGGCCCGTCGTGCTGCACGGCCGTGCCTTTCTCGGCAGCCTTGCCGAGGTAGGCGCGCTGCACTTCGGGATCTTTCGACAGCCTTGCGGTCGGGCCGTGCGCGACGATGCGGCCTTGCGCGAGCACATAGCCGTGATGCGCGATCGCAAGGGTCTGATTGACGTTCTGCTCGACAAGAAGCACGGTAATGCCGCGCGCGTTGATGCGGCTGATCACGCTGAAATTCTGCTCGACATAGAGCGGCGAAAGCCCAAGTGACGGCTCGTCCAAAATCAGGAGCTTGGGCTCCATCATCAATCCGCGTCCGATCGAGATCATGGCCTGCTCGCCGCCCGACATGGTTCCTGCCAGCTGGCGTGCCCGTTCCCGCAACGGAGGGAAAATTTCGTAGATGTCGCTCAACCGTTCGCGGATAGCGCGCTCCGAAGAAACAAGATAGGCGCCGGCGCGCAGGTTCTCCTCGACCGTCATGCGCGCGAACACGCGTCGTCCCTCGGGCACGCAACCAATGCCGCGTGCAATGATCTCATGGGTCGAAAGGCGTTCCAAGGGCTGGGCGCCGAACCGGATCGATCCGCGCCGCGGGCGTGTCAGGCCGATGATGGAACGGATCAAGGTGGTCTTGCCGGCGCCATTTGCGCCAAGGATGCACGTGATGCTGCCGCCGCCGACGGTGAGGCTGATGTCGCACAGCACGTCAGCCTGATCGTAGGCCGTGAAAACGTGCTCAATGACGAGATCGCTCATGCTGGACCAACCGGAGATTTCGTGTACGCGCGCCCCAGATACGCTTCGCGCACCACCGGATCGGTGGCCACTTCGGCAAACCGGCCCTCACAGATCTTGCGCCCGTAATTGAGCACGACACAGCGGTCGGTCACCTGCTCGATGACGCCCATCTCGTGCTCAATGATTACGATGGTCAGGCTGCCGAACTGCCGGCGCACTGCAATGAGCTCGCGCATGAGCTGACTGGTTTCATCCTGGGTCATCCCCGCCGAGGGCTCGTCCAGCAGCAATAGTTTCGGCTGCCCGATCAGTGCACGGCAAATTTCCACCCGGCGGCGGTCGATCATGCCGAGCGAAATCGCAGGATCGAAAAGCCTCGTCGTGAGCTGGGGGTTGAAGATCGCAAGGAGCTCACCGCATTTCTCCACATAGAGCTTGAGCTCGTCGGCGAATGCACGGCGGCGAAACATGTTGTGGACGACCCCGCTGTTGATCCGCCGATAGGCACCGAGCACGACGTTGTCGAAAACGGAGAGGCTCAGGCACAAGCGGGAGCGCTGAAAGGTGCGCGCCAGGCCGCGACGGCACAGCGCTTGCGGGGAAAGCCGGGTGACTGCCTCGCCGTCGAATTGAATAGAGCCGCCGTCGCTGCGGTAGACACCGCTGACCACATTGAAGAAGGTCGTTTTGCCTGACCCGTTTGGACCGATCAAACCGAGGATCTCGCCGCGGCCAACCTCGAGATCGAGCGCATTGAGCGCCAGCACACCTCCGAAGCGGACGGTCAAACCACGGCAATCGAGGACATTATTGTTCAAGCGACCACCCCTGGATCAAGGCGCCTGATGCGCCTTGGCACGAGCCCCGCCGGGCTCGCCATCAGAATGACGACGACCACGATAGCGAATAGAAGCAGCCGGTATTCCTGGATGAATTGCAGTTTTTCCGGCAGCAAAACGAGGATCGCGGTCGCCGGCAGCGCGCCCCAGCGGTTGCCGATGCCGCCGAGAATGACAGCCGAGACGAGCATCAGGGAATCGGCAAGCGTGAAATTATTGGGCGCGATGAATCCCATCATCTTGGCATAGGTTGCGCCCGCGAGCCCGGCGAGGAAATTACCCGCGGTGAACGCCAGGATTTTCCACCAGCCGATATTCACCCCGAACACGGCGGACGCGATCTCATCTAATCGCACGCTGTCGAGCCAGATACCGAGCCACGAGCGATCAAGCCGCGATGCGATGAAGATCGCGAGGGCGAAGATGGCGAGCGCCAGCAGAACATAATTGGCATAAAATGAAATGACGAAATTTGCGACCCGGATATCGTTGCTGAAATCCCAGCCCAGCAATGTGATGCCTGCAAGCTTCAACCCTTGTGGCCCGCCGAGCACGGGCGTGGCATCGACGAAGACGCCAAACATGATGCCAAATGCGAGTGTCGTGAGCGCGGCATAATGACCGCGGGTGCGGAGCACCGGCAGGAGCAACAGTGATCCGACAATCACAGTGATCAGGCCCGCGCCGACGAGGACAAGCGGGTCAGGCAGCCACGGCAGCCAATTGAAGACCGCGGCGGCGTAAGCCCCGGTCCCGACGAAACCGGCTGCGCCGAAATTGGAAAGACCGGCATAGCCCAGTTGAATGGTCAGGCCGATACAGCAGGTCGCATAGAGGAGCACGGTCGCGATCATCAAGAGGCCGAAATTATCCTCATGCAGGAGCGCGACTGCGGCGAGCGCTGCGAGCAGGATGGCGCCCCGCAGCGCATGCGGGTGCTGCCCGGCCGAGCGTTCCACACGCGCGAGCACGCCCAGGCGCATCGCAGCCATCCAGACCACGGCGAATGCACAAAGCAGGGCAATCACCAGACGCTGGTTATCGATCGCCGCGACTGCGGCCAGCATGCCGGCGAATACGAACGCAGCAATGATCGCCGGCCACGGTGCCGCTCGTTGCGCGCTCGTCACACGCGCTCGCTCCTGCGCTCCGCGAGCAGGCCTGTCGGCCGCCAAGTGATCACCATGATCACCACCAGGAACGCGAAGAAGGTCTTGTACTCGCTCGCCGCCGGCGCAATCGCGACGGCAATGGTTTGCAGCCCTGCAAACAAATAGCCGCCGATGATCGCGCCCCACATGTTGCCCAGGCCACCGACGATCGCTGCGCTGAATCCGATCACGGCGAGCAGCACCCCCATCGCGTAATTGATTTCGCTGTAATAAAGGCCATACATCACGCCCGCCACTCCGGCCGTGCCGGAGCCAAGCGCGAAGGTGAGGCGCACCACGCGGGTGAAATTCATCCCCATGGTGCGCGCCGTCTCCTCGTCCTCAGCGACCGCGCGGACCGCGAGCCCAAACCGGGTGCGGGTGATTACCCACTGCACAAAGGCAATGAGCGCAATGCCAACGGCAAGCAGAATGATCCCGTCGTAGCGTACGAACACGCGGCCAAAACTTATTCCGCCGGGCGGCAAAAGCGCGGGGAAGCGCTGCGGGTTTCCCCCGTTGGGGAAGAACAGCCGCAGGCACTCGCGGATGATCGTGCCCAGCATCATGGTGAGCAGGAGGATGTTGAGGGTAGGCGAGTGCCGCAGCGGCAACACGAAAAATCGCGCGATCTCGGTGCCCGAGATCGCGGTCACAGCAACGGCGGCGGCGAACATGGCAAGAATCTGCGGCCACGCGCCCAGCCACGCGCTTTCGAGGAGACCGGCTGCGACCAGCGCCCCGAAGGCTCCCAAAGTCAGAACATCACCGTGGGAGAATTTGATGATGTTCATCACGCCGAAAAACAGCGTGAACCCCATGGCGACCAGCCCGTACACCGTGCCCTGCATCAGCCCGTTGAGCAGATGTTGGGCAATAATATCCATGCGGCGCGCGCTGACCGCAGAGTTTATTTCTGCCGGTTGAGCTTGCGCTTGCCGGTCGCGTATTCACTGTCCTCCCACGGTACCCACTTGCCGTCCTGCACGACGAATTTGGTGGTGAGCGGTGTGATATTCTGCCCGTAATCATCGAAGGTGATCGGACCCACCGCGGACGGATAGTCTTTTACTTGGGCGAGCGCCTCCGTCACCTTGGCGCGGTCCGGCCCGGCCTGCTCGATCTTGTCCATGACGAGATCTGTGGCGGCGAATGAGAACGGTCCATACGCTTCATAGGGCTCTTTGTAGCCGGCATCGGCATATTTCTTGATGAAGTCCTTGCCGGCTTCTGATTTCTCCACCCGCGGGCTGTCAAAGAAGGAGAGGACACCTTCCGCAAGCTCACGGCCCACGGCATTGATAAAAGCGTCTCCGATGATACCGGACTGGCCCTCCATGAGCTGGTCCATGCCGAACTTCACCATCTGGGTGCGCAGCCGCGTGCCGAGCGGGGTGAGGCCGCCGAAGAAGATCGCCTCAGGATTGAGATCCTTGATCTGGGTGAGCTCGGCACTGAGATCCTGCTGGTCGGGCGGCACGCCGAACTTGCCGATCACCTCACCGCCGTTTTCGAGCGTGAACTGGGTGAAATATTTGTCCATCGACTTGCCGTAGTCGGTCGTATCGCAAAGCGACACGAAACGCTTGTAGCCCAGATCGGCCATGAACTTGGCACCGACCTTGTTCTGACCGATGAGTGTACCGCTGACGCGATGAATCTCAGGAAGCTTCTTGCCATACGTGATTTCGGGCAGCACGGCTGCCCACACGACCATGGGCAGCTTGAAGCGGTTGTAGACTTCAACGGTCGCGATCGCAGTCGCCGAGCAATAATGGGGGACGGCGGCAATGATGGAGCGATCGGAACCGGCGCGGGTGGCGACCTGCACGCCGACATTCGGCTTGCACTCGTCATCGAGCGCCACGAGCTCATAATTGTACCTGGCGGCGGGATCGGCGTTTTTCAGCTTCACCGCGAGCTCGGCCGAATTGCGGCCCCCGATGCCATGTGCGGAAAGCGCCCCGGTCAAAGGTCCGATCCAGGCGATCTTGACGGTGTCCTTGGCAAGCGAGCCCTGCGGCAGAACGGTCAGCGCAAGAATCGCCAAGGCTCCGCCGCTGAGTGCGGCCACACCCGGCCTGGTTCTCCACATGGAGCGTCTCCTTCATTTTTCATGACTGAAAGACTATGGCAGCGTGTACCGTTTGCTGCAACATGCGCTAATCTGGCGCAATGACGCTCCATGCCGATAGCATCATCATCGACGGCCTGATCATCTCGAACTTCGGCCGCGACGTGTTCGAGGACATGCGTCGCGGCGGCCTGACCGCCGCGAACTGCACCTGCTGCGTGTGGGAGAATTTCACCCAGACGATGCGCAATGTCATGCGCTGGAAGACCTGGTTCCGCGAGCATGGCGATCTCATCACGCAGGTCTACGGCACACAGGACATTCTGCGCGCCAAGGCGGAGCATAAGACTGGTATCATTCTCGGCTGGCAGAATCTTTCCGCGATCGAAGACCAGATCGGCTACCTTGAGCTCTTCAAGGAGCTCGGGGTTGGCATCATGCAGATCGCATACAACACAACGAATCTCGTGGGGACCGGCTGCTATGAATCGAATGATCCGGGACTATCGGACTTCGGCCGCGACGTGATCGCGGAGATGAACCGGCTTGGCATTCTTTGCGACCTCTCCCATGTCGGGCCGGAGACCAGCGAGGACGTGATCCTCGCTTCCAAACAGCCGGTTGCCTATTCGCACTGCCTGCCGGCGGGTTTGAAGGAGCATCCCCGCAACAAGAGCGACGAGCAACTGCGCTTCATTGCGCAGCACGACGGCTTCGTCGGCGTGACCATGTTCCCGCCTTTCCTCAAGCGCGCAAACCAATCGAATATCGAGGATTACGTCGACGCGATCGAATACGTCATCAACCTGTGCGGCGAAGAAAGCGTGGGCATCGGGACCGATTTCACGCAGGGTTACGGACAGGAATTCTTCGACTGGATTACCCATGACAAGGGATATGGCCGCCGATTGACCCGCTTCGGTGAGGTCATTAACCCGCAAGGGCTGCGCACCATCGGCGAGTTGCCGAATCTCACCGCCGCCATGGAGCGCCGCGGCTGGTCGCAGACGCGCATCCGCAGAATCATGGGCGAGAGCTGGATGTCGATGCTGCGCACGGTGTGGCGGCAGTGAGGGCTGATCCCGTGTCATCCGAGGGCGACATTCTGGTCTCGTCAGGCTCGAACGGCATCACGCTCGTCACCCTGAATCGGCCGGGCAAGCGCAACGCCATCACGCTCTCCATGTGGCAGGAGATCGCAAAACTATTCAACGAGCTCGGCGCGGCCGAGGATGTTCGCGTGATTATTCTCACCGGTGCCGGCGATCATTTCAGCGCCGGCGCCGACATTACCGAGTTCTCAGGCCTGCGCGGCGATCTCCGGTCGGGCAAGCACTATGATGCGGCGACCGATGCGGCTCTGATCGCGGTGCGCGATTGCCGCAAGCCCACTATTGCGGCGGTGAGAGGTTATACGCTGGGCGGCGCTTGTGCGCTCGCGCTCGCCTGTGATTTGCGCGTGGGCGACGCCAGCGCGCGCATGGGCATCCCGGCCGCTCGCATGGGTATTGTGTACAGCGCCATCGAGTGCGACCTCCTGCTGCGCCAGGCCGGTCTCGCCAATGCAAAACGGGTGCTCTATTGCGGCACCCATTTCGGCATCGAGGACTGCGCCGCGATGCGGCTCGTTGACATGGTCGCGAAAAAGGATGCACTCGCGCAGACGCAGGCGCTCGCCGCCGAGATCGCGCAGAATGCGCCGCTCTCCGCCAAGGGTCACAAGGTCGTGCTGGAGGCGCTCGCCAGCGGCTCCGCGCATGCGCACCAAGCCGAAATTGCCGCCCACATTGATCGTGCCCTGGAGAGCGCCGATTACCGCGAAGCGATCCAGGCATTCCTGGAGAAACGCAAACCCGTGTTTACCGGCCGCTAGCGTGCGTTTACGTGCCATCGCAAGACGCGCGCGACGAACTCCCCTTTGCGGGGCGAGATAACAAATGCTCTGGCTCGGTGTTGACGTCGGTGGCACGTTCACTGATCTGGTGCTGTTCGATGCCGCTAGCGGCGCGCTTTCCCTCGGCAAGACGCCTTCGACCCCGCGCGATCAGTCGGAAGGCATTCTCGCCGGCATTGCGCAGCTCGGTGCCGAGCCGAGCGCACTGGAGCGCATTGTGCATGGCACGACCGTTGCCACCAACACTGCGCTTGAGCGCGACGGCGCGCGGCTCGCGGTACTGGTAACCGCGGGCCACAAGGATGTGCTGGTCGTGGGGCGCGGCAATCGCACCGCCATGTACGACATCAAGGCGCGGCCACCTGATCTCCTTGTGCCGCGCAGCCGATGCATCGAGGTGCCTGAGCGAATGCGCGTCGACGGTTCGGTGGCAAGGCCCCTCGACGAGGCCGAGGTGGATGCCATCGCCAAGCGGCTTGCAAGCGACGGCATCGAGGCGGTCGCGATCTGCTTTCTGCATGCCTATGCAAACCCTGATCACGAGCGTCGTTGCGCGGAGCGCATTTCGAAACAGCTTCCCGGCGCAATCGTCACGATGTCGGCGGAAGTTCTGCCCGAGTTTCGAGAATACGAGCGCTTTTCAACG